>PNJM01000043.1 GCA_013821865.1 Rhodocyclaceae bacterium | reverse complement strand
CTACACGCACTTCGAGGACATCTGCGAGATCATGAAGGCCTACGACGTGTCGTTCAGCCTCGGCGACGGCCTGCGCCCCGGCTCGATCCACGACGCCAACGACGAGGCGCAGATCGGCGAACTGCAGACGCTGGGCGAGCTCACGCAGATCGCCTGGAAGCACGAGGTGCAGACCATCATCGAGGGCCCCGGCCATGTGCCCATGCACCTCATCAAGGAGAACATGGACCTGCAGCTGAAGTACTGCGGCGAGGCGCCGTTCTACACCCTCGGCCCGCTCACCACCGACATCGCGCCCGGCTACGACCACATCACCAGCGCCATCGGCGCGGCGATGATCGGCTGGTACGGCACGGCCATGCTCTGCTACGTCACGCCGAAGGAACACCTCGGCCTGCCGGACAAGGACGATGTCAAGGACGGCATCATCGCCTACAAGATCGCCGCCCACGCCGCCGACCTCGCCAAGGGCCACCCCGGAGCGCAGATCCGCGACAACGCGCTGTCGAAGGCGCGCTTCGAGTTCCGCTGGGACGACCAGTTCAACCTCGGCCTCGATCCGGACAAGGCGCGCGAATTCCACGACGAGACGCTGCCGCAGGAGGGCGCCAAGCTGGCGCACTTCTGCTCCATGTGCGGGCCGCATTTCTGTTCCATGAAGATCACCCAGGATGTGCGCGACTACGCCGCGGCGCAGGGCGTGTCGGAGGAAGATGCGCTCAAGAAGGGCATGGAACAGAAGGCGGTGGAGTTCGTGAAGACGGGCGCGGAGATCTACCACAAGGCCTGAGCCCCGGTGCCATGCACTGTCCGTATACACTCCACCGTCCGTGGCATGCGCTGGCATTGTCCATGTTCCTCGTTGCGCAGTCCGCGGGCGCCGGAGTTTACAAATGGGTCGACGAGAAGGGGGTAACCCATTACTCGGAGGCGCCGCCACAGGGCCGCAAGTCCGAAGCGATTCGAATTGACCCACCTCCTCCCCCGGGCGCAACCCCGCCGGGCAAATCCCTGCGGGAACAGGAGGGCGAGTTTCAGGAACGCCAGCTGCGCCGCCAGCAACAGGAGGAGGCAGAAAAGCGCGCCCGCGAAGACAAGGCGGCCAATGAAGCCAATTGCGCCGCCGCACGGGAGCGCCTTGAAAGGCTGCAGGCTGCGCGGCGTGTCTTCCGCAGGGATGCCCAAGGCGAGCCCGTCATCATGAGCGACGAGGAGCGCCAGGCGGCCACCGAAGAAACCGCCAGGCAGATCGAGGCCTCCTGCAAGCCCTGATCGCGGCCTGCGGTAATCCGTTACCACCCGCCCCGTCCCCGACGCTGCAAGAATGGCCCGAGGCGCGCCGTAGCGCGGCCCCCAACCACATACAGGAGACAGATCATGGCAGGCAAACGGATACTGATGCTCGTCGGCGACTTCGGCGAGGACTACGAGATCATGGTGCCCTTTCAGGCACTGCAGGCAGTGGGCCACACGGTGCACGCGGTCTGCCCCGACAAGAAGTCGGGCGACGCCATCGCCACCGCCATCCACGACTTCGAGGGACAGCAGACCTACTCGGAGAAGCGCGGCCACAACTTCGCCCTCAATGCCACTTTCGCCGAGGTGCAGCCGGAGCAGTACGACGCGCTGGTGATTCCCGGCGGGAGGGCACCGGAATACCTGCGCCTGAACCCGCGCGTGATCGAGATCGTGCGGCACTTCTTCGACAGGAAGAAGCCGGTGGCGGCGATCTGCCACGGCGCCCAGATACTGGCGGCGGCCAAGGTGCTGGAAGGCCGGCGCTGCTCGGCCTATCCGGCCTGCCGGGCCGAGGTGGAACTGGCCGGCGGAACCTATGCCGACATTGCGATCGCCGCGGCGACGACCGACGGCAACCTCGTCACGGCCCCGGCCTGGCCGGCGCATCCGGACTGGATCGCGCAGTTCCTGCAGGTGCTCGGCACGCGCATCACGCACTGAGGACGTGCTAGAGTGGGTTGTGGGGGCGCATCGCCTCCGCAGCCCAACCCAGGAGGGACGGCCATGTGCCAGATCTTCATCAGCGCGGACCCCGATCTGTACCGCTCCCGCTCCCGCTCGCTGCGCCTGCACGGCATGGCCACCAGCATCCGGCTGGAGAACATGTTCTGGAAAGTGCTGGAGGAGATCGGCGCGCGGGACGGCATGAGCGTCGCCCGGCTCATCACGCGGCTCTACGACGAGTTGATGGAGGCGGGCGGCGACGGCGCCAACTTCACTTCCTTCCTGCGCGTCTGCTGCGGCCGCTACCTGGCCCTGCAACTGGCAGGACGCATTCCCGCCGATCGCAGCATTCCGATCCGCTCCCTCGATCCGCAGTTCGTGCTGGCCGCCGAAGCGGCGGGCGGCGTGTCCCGGCTGCGGCGGCCGGGAAATAACGCGGCAACCCCGGCGCCGCGCTGACCGCCGGGAGCACTGCCGGGGCGGAACCCGGCACCCGGCGGGTTTCGGCTAGAATGCCATCGTTCTTTTCCTCCCCCTTTTCTTTCCGGAGCGTGACATGACCCTTCGTCCGAACCTTGTGATGGCCGCCATTCTTGCGCTGCCTCCCTCCCTTGCCCTGGCCCAGGCCAAGCCGCCCGTAGCGCAGTTCTGGGCGGACGCGGCCACCCACAGCATGTCGATTCCCGGCATGGGCGATATGGAAGAGGGCGCCATGGGCATGTTCGGCGGCGGTTTCTTCGGCGGCACCAGGATGGCCAGCGGCGCGCCGGGCAAGTGGCTCGATACCGCGCTCTACACGCGCAACAAGCCGTCGGGCACCCTCGGCAGCCACGCCATTCCCCCTGCGCTGAACATGGGCGGCGCCCTGCCGCTGGTGCCGGTGCAGGTCGAGCGCGGCCGCGGCGAGAGCGAGGGCGGCGACATGGAAAAGCCGAAGGGACGGCTGCTGTTCTACTGGGGCTGCGGCGAGACGGTGCGGCCGGGGCAGCCGCGCGTGGTGGATTTCGCCAAGGCCGCGCCCGGCGAGTTCTCGAAATTCATGATCGGCCGCTTCGCGCCGGATCGCGGCGCCAAGGCCGTGCCAGGACGCTCGGTGTGGCCGAACGAGCAGGATAGAAAGCGCGTGCCCGGCAATGCTTCATTGAACGGCGACCACGCCGTCTCGGGCGAAGGAGTGCCGGCCAGCCTCAAATTCGCCATCGGCGCAGGCCACGATTTCATGCCCAAGATAGACATGTCGGCCCAGGGCGATCCCAAGGGCGTGGTCAATGTCGGCTGGGGCGATGTCAATAACGCCCGCGCCTATTTCCTCTCGGCCATGGGCGCCAGAGGCGAGCAGGAAATGATCATTTGGAGTTCCAGCGAGCAGCCCGATCCCGGCTGGGGCCTGATGGATTATCTGCCGCCGGCGCAGATCGACAGGCTGCTCAAGGAGAAAGTGATCCTGCCGGCCAGCACGCAGCGCTGCGCCATTCCCTCCGGCATCTTCGCCGGCGTGGAAGGCGCGATGGTGCGCATGATCGCCTACGGGCCGGAGCTGAATCTGGCGCATCCGCCGCGGCCCGCCGATCCGAAGGCGCCGTGGAATCCCGATTGGGCGGTGCGCGTGCGGGTCAAGTCGACCGGCATGACCATGCTGGGCATGGGCGACGAAGGCGACGGCCGGCGCGGCGGACGCAGGGCCGCGGGCGAGCCGCCCGCACAGGAGAAGGAAGAGTCCGGCGCGCTGCCCAGCCCCGGCAACATCCTGCGCGGCATCTTCGGCCGCTGAGCGCTTAGAAGACGATCACCTGGCGCACCGCCTCGCCCGCGGCGAGGCGGTCGAAGCCGTGGTTGATGTCGTCGAGCGCCATGCGCGCCGAGCGCATAGGCGAGTTCCAGCTTCTCGTCCAGCGTGTCGATCGCGACGATCTGCCGCGCGCCGCAGGCCTTCGCGCCGAGCAGGGCGGAGAGCCCGACGCCGCCCAGCCCGATTCGATGGAAACGGGGCGTGTCTGCGCGTAAGGCAGGGAGCGTCCCATCTCGTTCAGCACTGCGGCACGGATTTTCATTTGCTCCCTCTCAGACGATGCCGCCGAGGCAAAGGTACTTGATCTCCAGGTAGTCCTCGATGCCGTACTTCGAGCCTTCGCGGCCGATGCCGGACTGCTTGACGCCGCCGAAGGGCGCCACCTCGTTGGACATGATGCCGGTGTTCACGCCGACCATGCCGTATTCCAGCGCTTCGCCGACGCGGAAGCAGCGCGCGACGTCGCGGCTGAAGAAGTAGGCGGCGAGGCCGAACTCGGTGCTGTTGGCCAGCGCGACGGCCTCGGCTTCGCTCCTGAAGCGGAACAGCGGCGCGACGGGACCGAAGGTTTCCTCGCGGGCGCATTTCATCTCCGGCGTGACGTTGGCGATCACCGTCGGCTCGTAGAAGGTGCCGCCGAGCGCGTGGCGCCTGCCGCCGGTGAGCACTCGCGCGCCCTTGGCCAGCGCGTCGGCGACGTGCTCCTCGACCTTGGCCAGCGCCTGCGCGTCGATCAGCGGGCCCTGCATCACGCCTTCCTCGAGGCCGCCGCCCACCTTCATCCGCTTCACTTTTTCGGCGAGCTTCGCGGCGA
Source organism: Rhodocyclaceae bacterium (assembly GCA_013821865.1). GTDB lineage: Bacteria > Pseudomonadota > Gammaproteobacteria > Burkholderiales > Rhodocyclaceae > Desulfobacillus. The sequence goes on along the minus strand of PNJM01000043.1, from coordinate 9,355 downwards.
AGGCGTCGTAGATGCCGTCCTGCACCAGCAGGCGGTTGGCGCAGACGCAGGTCTGTCCGGTATTGCGGTACTTGGAGGCGAGCGCGCCTTCCACCGCGGCGTCGAGGTCGGCGTCGTCGAAGACGATGAAGGGCGCGTTGCCGCCGAGTTCGAGCGAGACTTTCTTGATGGTCGGTGCGCACTGCGCCATGAGCAGGCGCCCCACTTCGGTCGAACCGGTGAAGGAGAGCTTGCGCACGATGGGGCTGGACGTCAGCTCGCCGCCGATCTTCGGCGCCTGCGCGGCGCTGCCGGTGACGACGTTGAACACGCCCGCCGGAAAGCCGGCGCGGTGCGCCAGTTCCGCCAGCGCCAGTGCGGTGAGTGGCGTCTGCTCGGCCGGCTTCACCACCACCGTGCAGCCGGCGGCGAGCGCCGGCGCGACCTTGCGCGTGATCATCGCCGCCGGGAAATTCCACGGCGTGATGGCGGCGCAGACGCCAATGGGCTGCTTGATGACAATGAGGCGCTTGTCGGCAGTGGTGGCAGGGATGGTGTCGCCATAGACGCGTTTCGCCTCCTCGGCGAACCACTCGACGAAGCTGGCGCCGTAGACCACTTCGCCCCTGGCCTCGGCCAGCGGCTTGCCCTGTTCGGAGGTCATCAGCAGCGCAATGTCTTCGGTGTTGACCAGGATGAGCTCGTACCATTTGCGCAGGATGGCGGCGCGCTCCTTGGCGGTCTTGTTCCGCCAAGCGGGCCAGGCCTTGTCCGCCGCCGCGATGGCGCGGCGCGTTTCGGCGGCGCCCATGTCGGGCACGACGGCAAGCTGCGCCCCATCGGCGGGATTATTCACGGCGAAAGTGGCACCGCCGTCGGCGCCGGTCCAGGCGCCATCGATGTAGCACTGCGTTCTGAGAAATTGGGGGTCGTTGAGTTTCATGGCCAAGGCGTGTTCATTCACAATTGTTCGGGTGTATCAGCAGGAAAAAGCCCGGCGCCGGCAAGGTTATTCGGCAGTGCGCCGGGTGTATAGTGCGCGGTTGAAAACCCAACAATTGTACTCGTCAATGAACGCGCCTGTTACACCCCGGACCGCCACGCTCATACTCGTCTGCGGCAGCATCGTCGTCTCGCTGTCGCTCGGCATCCGCCACACTTTCGGCCTGTTCCTGCAGCCGATGACGCAGGACCTGGGCTGGAGCCGCGAGGCGTTCTCCTTCGCCATCGCCATCCAGAACCTGGTGTGGGGCGCGGGCGGCCCGATCACGGGATGGCTGGCCGACCGCTGGGGCGCCGGCAAGGTGGTCTTCGGCGGCGGCGTGCTCTATGCCGCCGGCGTCGCGCTGATGGCGTACGCGACCACCCCCTTCATGTTCACCGTCGCCGCCGGCCTGCTCGTCGGCCTGGGTCTGGCGGCCACCACCTTCTCGGTCATCTACGGCGCCGTCGGCCGCGCCGTCGCGCCGGAGAAACGCGCCATGGCGCTGGCGCTGGTCGGCGCGGCCGGCTCGTTCGGCCAGTTCCTGCTGGTGCCGGCGGGCCAGCAACTCATTTCCGCCTCCGGCTGGCTCGCCGCGCTGACCGGCCTCGCCGTCGCCGCCGCGCTGATCGCGCCGCTGGCGCTCGGCACCGCGGAAAAGCGGGAGGACAATGCGCGTCACGCCATGGCCCAGTCGGCGGCAGAGGCCCTGCGCGAAGCCTTCGGCCAGCGCGCCTTCTGGCTGCTCACGCTCGGCTACTTCGTCTGCGGCTTCCAGGTGGTGTTCATCGGCGCGCACCTGCCTTCATACGTGCTCGACAAGGGACTCACCGCCAATGTCGGCATGCTGGCGCTGGCGCTGATCGGCCTGTTCAACATTTTCGGCACCTACGGCTTCGGCATGCTGGGCGGCCGCCTGAGCAAGAAGAACCTGCTCGCCGGCCTCTACCTGACGCGCAGCATCGTCATCGCCGTCTTCCTGCTGGCGCCGCTGTCGCCCGCTTCCGTGGCCGTGTTCGCCGCGGCCATGGGCCTGCTGTGGCTGGGCACCGTGCCGCTCACCAACGGCCTGGTGGCGCAGATCTTCGGCGTGCGCTACCTCGCCATGCTGTCCGGCTTCGTCTTCTTCAGCCACCAGGTCGGCAGCTTCCTCGGCGTCTGGCTGGGCGGGCTACTGTTCGACAAGACCGGTTCCTACGATATCGTCTGGATGATCTGCATCGCGCTGGGCGTTGTGGCGGCGCTGATCAACCTGCCGGTGGACGAGCGGCCCATGGCGCGCCTCGCCGCACAGCCGGCGCGATGAAGTCCGCCCGCATCATCCTGGTTATGCTCGGCGTGGCGGCAGCCGCCTTCGCCGCCGGCTGGGCCTTCCGCGCCTATCTCGCGCCGGATGCCGTGGTGGGTTTCGCCAATCGCATCTTCTTTTGCCAGTAGTCGACACTCGCCCGATGCAAGGGGCGCTTGCCTTGTTGCAAAGCTGACATTTGTCGCATTCCGCCCAACACCCTGGTCACCGCCGTTCGGGCGTCATCCCCTTGTAAACCCGATCAGGTTTCACGTCGGCATCGCCTGGCATCCAACTTGCAAGACTGTCGGCGTGAGCAAATCGGAAGCGGACCATGCGACCCCTGTCGGTTACAGTCAATGACACCACACTCCGCGACGGCGAACAGACCGCCGGCGTCGCCTTCTCCCTCGAAGAGAAAACCGCCATTGCCCGGGCGTTGTCCGCGGCGGGCGTCGCCGAAATGGAAGTCGGCATCCCGGCCATGGGGGCTCAGGAGCGCGAGATAGTGGCTGCCATTTCGGCGCTGCAACTGCCGGCCCGCCTGATGGTGTGGGGGCGCATGTGCACAAACGATCTCGATGCGGCGCGCGGTTGCGGCGCCCACATCGTCAATCTCTCGATCCCCGTGTCGGATCTTCAGCTCCGGCACAAGCTCAGCCGCGACCGCACCTGGGTGCTCGATACCATCGGGCGCTTCGTGCCCGAGGCCCTGGCCGCCGGCATGGAGGTGTGCGTCGGCGGAGAGGATGCTTCGCGCGCCGATCCGGAATTCCTCTTCGAGGTAGTGGAGACGGTCCAGGCCGCCGGTGCGCGGCGCTTCCGCTTCGCCGACACGCTGGGCCTGCTCGATCCCTTCTCCGCCTACGAACGCATCGGCGCCCTGCGCGCGCGCTGCGACCTGGAAATCGAGATGCACGCCCACGACGACCTGGGGCTGGCCACCGCCAACACACTGGCCGCCGCTCTGGCGGGGGCAACCCACATCAACACCACGGTGAATGGCCTCGGCGAGCGCGCGGGCAACGCGCCGCTGGAGGAAGCGGTCATCGCGCTGCGCCATCTGCACGACATCGAGACCGGCGTCGACGCACTCGCGCTGGTAGGCATCTCCGGCTTGGTCGCCCGGGCCTCGGGGCGGCCTGTGCCGGTGAACAAGAGCATCGTCGGCGAGTCGGTGTTCACCCACGAGGCCGGCATCCACGTGGATGGCCTGACCAAGAATTGTCTCAACTACCAGGGCTTCGATCCCCACGAGGTGGGGCGTGAGCACCGCATCGTGCTGGGCAAGCATTCCGGCTCCGGCGCCGTCATCCGCACCTATGCGGAAATGGGAATCAACCTGGACGAGGGTCGGGCCCGCACCATCCTCGCCCGGGTGCGCAGTTTCGCCGTCGCCAGGAAGCGCGCCCCGGGTTTCCGCGAGCTGATGAGCTTCCTCCTCGAATGCGTCACCCTGCCGCCTTCGCCCACCCTCAACTAGGAAGGAACCGATCGATGAATCCGCTGATCGCTGCCCTGAATGGCCTATCCAGCGCCGAGGAGACCTTCGGTGCGGTCGATGAGCCCGACATCGGCGCCCGCTCCACCAGCAGGCGCGCGATGTTGCGCAGGGCGTCCGACATGTCGGCGATACCGTAGAAGCTGCCCTCGAAGTAGGGGATGCCGTAGTGCTCCTCCATCTTGCGCGCCACGTTGATGAGGGCCTGGGAGCACAGCATCATGGCGGCGCGCGCGCGATGGGCGCAGGCGATGTCGTGGTAGCGGGCGTCGCCGGAGATGGTGGCGAGGATGCGGATGCCCAGCTCGTCCAGCAGCGGCTTCACCTGCCACAGCTCGCCCACCACGTTGTATTCGCCGATGAGGTTGATGTCGCAGGGCGTGGTGAACTCGGGCTCCTCGGTGCCGATGACGTGCTCCAGCAGCGCTTCGCCCCCCAGCTTGTTGCCCAGGTTCTTGCTGCCGGCGAAGCCGGGGGCATTCACCGGGATCACCGGCTTGCCGAACTTCTCCCGCGCTGCCTTGCACACGGCGTCGATGTCATCGCCGATCATGGCCGGCACGCAGGTCTGGTAGACAAACACCGCGGGCGGGTCGACCTTCTCGATGATCTCGCGGATGGCGCGGAACAGGCGCTTCTCGCCGCCGTAGATCACGTCCAGCTCGCCCAGGTCCGTGGTGAAGCCGGTGCGGTAGGTGCTGGGGCCGGAGGAGAAGACGTGGCGGCTGTCCCAGGAGTTGCCCTCGCAGGCGATGGGGCCGTGCACCAGATGGGCCACGTCCACGATGGGCTGCAGGGCGATCTTGGCCCCGTCGAAGGCACAGCCGCCGGCGGCCGCGCCCGGCGTGAGCTGCTTGCCGCAGCCCTTCTTGCGCTCCTTCTCCGACTTCGCCTGGTTCTTGGCGCAGCCGGGCTCGTGCATCAGTTCAGCGACTTTTTTTGTGAGCGCGCTCATTGCAACAATCCCGACAACAGAATTCATTGCCGGTCATGCTGCAATTCCTATGCCACGTGACGTCTTATGCAAAAAACGCCTTTGGATTCGGTGCCATGCCGCGCCAAGCCTCGGCGTCCATCGTTTGTTTGTGTCGGGGTTCATGTCGGTTTCGCGACATAGACCGAAACCCGATCCCACCAAAACAGCGATCCATTCGTGGGCAGGACTTCGTCGTTGCCGATAGCGGGGATCGGAGCTACCATTGCCAATAGGCGGCGGACTTGGCGGCCGTAACACGGGAACTGGACGCGCTCGGTTTTTGATCGCTGTCGATGAGCACCGCAAAAGACACTTTCCAACTCGCCGACTTCCTCGCGCCCGGTATCGTCGCCGAAGACGTGCCGGGACTTCACGCCCTTCTCTCCGCCCGCTCCCTGATCGATGCCTTCGTCGCCCTGTTTCGCGGCGGGGACGAGGAAGTGCTGGTGCGCCTGGCGGTGATGCGCGAGATTGGCGCCCGCGCCGAGGCGCCGCAGTGGTCTTCCCGCGAACTGGAGGCCCGCTTCGCCTGGCTCGATCCGGTCAAGCTGGACACGGTGCTGAAACGCCTGCGGGAGCACGGCCTTTTGATCTGGGACGGCGACACCCGCCTCTACATTCTGGCGCCGGCCGGGCGCATGGCGCTCGCCGCGCTCGACCAGATGCTGCGCTTTGCCGCCGACGAGGATGCGGCGCTGGGCTTCCTCGTCTCCCAGGTGGCAGGCGGCGGCGCCGTGGGCCGGCTCTCCGCCGACAACCTGCGCCACCTGCTGGCGCGGCTGGCGGAACTGAAGGCGGAATTCTCCTCTGCCGTCGCCTCCGGCTCCGAGTTTCGTCTCAAGGCGGCCCAAGGCAAGCTGGGCTCCGTCTGGCAGTGGATGGAGAAAGGCACCCAGGTGCTTGGTGCGCTGTCCGAGGAGGGCTTCGACGACGACACCTGGCGCCTGGCCCAGGAGATTGGTGCCCGCCAATCGGAGATCATGCGGATGTCCTCGATCTTCCAGCGCGAGCTGGCGGCCATCACCCGCCAACGGGTGCATCTGTCCCAGGGCGGCATCACCACCTCCGAAGTTGCCGCGTGGCTGCGCACGCTGTCCGTCGACAATCTCGCCGCCCTCGCTGCCCAGGATCTAGCCCTGATTTCGCAGCCCGTTTTCGTGCTGCCGGATGTGATGCTGGATATAGCCGAAGCTGAACTCGTGGACAGGCATCGCACCGACCGCCGCCAGTCCACCCTGCCGGAACCGGCAGCAGCGGAACCGATGGCCGATGCCGCACTGGAACCTCCGCCCGAATTTGCCGACCTGCTCACCACCCTCGGCCACCTGGATGCCACGTTGCCGGTAGCCGACGCCGTGGTAGGCGGCAGCTTCCGCGCCGCCTCCTACCGCCTGTCCCTGCTGACATTCCTGGGCGACGTCAACGTGGACGCCGACATGGCGCCCCTGGCGGGCCTACCGTTGACCCTGGAATGGGATGCCGCCGTTCCCCTTGAGCCCGTGGGGCGCGAAGAGGTGGCGGCCATGACTCCCGGCCGGCTGCGACCTTTGCCCACGGCGGCCTGATGGACGCATCCCGAATCATCGCCCGCCTCCTCGCCCAGCGCGTGCTGCCGCGCCGGGACCAGGAAATGCTGGCGCTGCTCACCGACGCCGGCCTGCGGCAAGAGGTGGAGGAACGGCTCGCCGCCTGCGGTCTACGCCTGCTGGACCACCCATACGCCGACTACGTCGCCATAGCGCTGGCGAAAGATGCCGAAGCGCCGGTGTTCGAAACCGACGCGGAATGGCAGGCGAGCAACGTGGGACTGCCCAAGGATGCGGTGGCGCTGCTCGTACTCCTCTGGGCGCTCATCGTGCTGCCCAAGCGGGAGCGGCAGATTTCCCGCACGGATACCGAAGGCCAGGGCGAGATGTTCGGAGGCGCCGCGCGCAAACCGGACACCGAAGTATCCGGCGGAATCCCCGAGACGACCCTGCTCGAAGACTATGGTCGCCTGCTAGGCGGGAAGGCGCGGGTCATCCAGTTCCTGCTACCCGTGCTCTCTCGCCTGGGCTTCATCGAGCGGCGCAACAAGACCCTGTTCGAGGGTCCGCTCCTCGATCTCGCCTTCGACTACGCCGAAGTCGCCCCCCGCATACTGCAAGGCGCCCTCGCCGATGTTGTCAAGAAGCGGCGGGAGCCCGCCTGATGTTTCGGTTCGAGAAGCTGGAGGTCGTCCACTGGGACTACTGGAAGCGGGTGGAATTGCCCCTCGATGCCGCAATCGTCACCATCGTCGGCCCCAACGGCTCGGGCAAGACCACGCTGCTCGACGCCCTGCGCACCCTGCTGGCCCTGGACTGCTCGGGCCAGGGATCGCGCAAGCGCGACTACAAGCGCTACGTGCGCCGCAACGGCGAGGACTTCGCCTGGCTGCGCGCGGTGGTCGACAACCGGCGCCTGCCCAATGGGCGACGTCCCTTCTGGCCGCCGCACCAGGAAGACATGGTCACGCTCGCCTGCCGCATCGAGAAGAAAGGCGGCGACTGGAACCGCGCGTACTTTCTCGCCGCCCACGACGTGCCCATCGAGGACATGGAGAAGCTGGGCCAGCCCTACGGCGTACGCGACTGGCGCCAGCTCCTGCAGCAGGCAGGCCTCACGCCGGCGCTGGCCAAGGTGCTTTCCCTGGAGCAAGGCCAGACCGACAAACTGTGCGAGCTCTCTCCCAAGGAGCTGCTGGATCTCGTATTCCAGGTCTTCGGCGACAAGGAGACCCTTGATCGTTACGCCGAGGCGAGGAACCACCAGGACGCGGTTGCCCGCGAGCTTGCGGCCATGGAAGGCGAGCAGGCCCGCATCGGCCACCGCCTCGCCGAATACGAAGGCAAGGTGAATCGCTACCTGGAGTGGCGCGCCCTCAAGGACGAGCAGACCGTTCTGGTGTCGGAGGTGCGGCCGCGGCTGGAATACCACCTTCTCGGCGACTCTATCCGCGGCGCCCGCAATACCCTCACGGCTACGCGCCGGGAGTGGCGCTCCAAGCGCTTGGAGCGGGAGCATAAGAGCGCGCGCAAGGATGGGCTGGATGCGGCGCTGGAGGTGGCCCGAGCGCGCAAGGACGCGGCCGACGAGCACGAGCAGAACGCCTACGGCGCCGCCTCCCAGGCCGGCCAGGCCAAGACCCGCTGGGAAACGCGGCTCGAAGCGCGCAAGCGGCTGATCGAGTCGGCGCGGCAAGCAGGTAGCGACCCCGCCGCCGACCAACTGGCCCTGGAGGCGGCTGAGGGCGAGCGCAGCCGCTTGCAGGCGAAACTGGCCGGCGTGGACGATGAACTGAAGCAGGCCCGCGCGATGCTGGAACTCCTTGCCACCGGGCGACGCGCCGACCCCACCGACGTGGCCGCGTTCCGCCGCGCCCTGGAGGAGGCGGGAATCGCTCACGACCTGCTCGGGGATCTGGTGGAAGTCACGGACCCCGCCTGGCAGACAGCGGTGGAAGCCGTGCTCGCCGCCCTCGCCCACGTGGTGCTGCTGGAGCGGGAGCGCGATGCGGAGGCGGCCTTCGCCCTCGGCGAGAACCTGCGCTACCGCCACTTCGTCGTCCCCGAACGGACCCTGCCCACCAATGCCAGCCCCGGTTCTCTGCTCGATGTGGTGAAGCTCACCCGGCCCGTGCCCGAGTGGATCACGCGCCTGCTGGACCGCACCCGCCGCGTCGAGGACGCCCATGAGGGCGCGCGGCTGCCCCGCAGCCAGGACTGGGTGACCCGCAAGGGCTACCTGCGCGAGCGGCGCGGCGGACGCCATGCCGCCGGCGGCGCGCCCCAGTTCGGCACCGCGCGGCTGGCGGCCCTGCGGGAGCGCATTGGTGAGTTGGGGGGTGAGGCACAGCCACTGCGGGAGAGGCTCGGCGCGCTCGACGAGGCCATCGCCGCCCTGCGCCTGAAACTCAATGGCATCGACGCAGGCCGTGAGCTGGCCGCCCGAGCCGACGAGTTCGCCCGCGCGCAAGCCGAGCTCGCCAAGGCGAAGACAGCCCATGACGACGCTATCACCGCCGTCAATGCCGCGGTCGCCAACCGCAAGGGCGCCGAAACAGCCCTTGGCGAGGTGCGGCTCCAGGCAGAGGAAACCGCCAGCGCCATCGCAACTCTCTCCAGAGAGATCGCCGCACTGGAAAACCGCGAAGCGCGGCGCGACCAGTGCGCGCGGCTGCGCGGCTGGCGCAAGCTCAGCCGCACGCTGCCCGGCGCATGGCGCGACGCCCAGGCCAACCTGAAGCTGGCGGAAACATGGGGCGATGTCAGGGCCATCGACCGGCGCATCGCTGAGATTGAGCGCCGCTTCGAATCGGAATCCTGGGAATCCGACGAGACCGTGGTGCTGCTGCGGGACAAGCTCAAGGACGACTACACGCGCCAGGAAACCGAGGTCAACGAACGCCGTCGCGATAACGACATGGCCCGCAGCCAGACCGACGCCGCGCGCCAGGAATATGTCAAAGTGCTGCGCCACACGGCCGGTCGTTACGCCAAGAATCTGCGCCAGCTTGGCGAGATGGCTGGCGTCAAGGTCGAGGCCGAACCGCCGCCTCTGGCCGCCGACGACGTGAGCCTGGCCCAGGCCGGCCTCACGGTGCGCTTC
>PNJM01000042.1 GCA_013821865.1 Rhodocyclaceae bacterium | reverse complement strand
TCGGAGCCATCACGCTGTTGCTCGTCTTTCAACTCGCCAGCGAAGTCATCGCCCAGTTCTTTCCGCCGCCCGCCCCGTTCCCGCCAACCTCGCCGAGATCTGGGTCTACCTGTCGGCCTCGCCGTTGCTGGGGCTGGCTTTGAAAGAAAAAATGGCCCTCAAGGCAACCATCTACAAAGCGGATCTGCAGATTGCGGACATGGACCGCGGCTACTACCAAGGCCACGCCCTCACCCTCGCGCGCCACCCTTCCGAGACCGATGAGCGCATGATGGTGCGCCTGCTGGCCTTCGCATTGTTCGCCTGCGAGAGGCTGGAATTCGGCCGGGGACTCTCGACCGGGGATGAGCCGGCGCTCTGGCAAAAAGATCTCACGGGCGCCATCGAGCTGTGGATCGAGGTCGGCCTGCCCGATGAGCGCGACATCCGCAAGGCCTGTGGCAAAGCGAACCGTGTCGTCGTGCTGTGCTACGGCGGGCGCGGCGCCGATCTCTGGTGGAACCAGAACCGCGACAAGCTGGAGCGGCTGCGCAACCTCGTCGTGATGAGCTTGCCGACGGCTGCCTCGCAGGGCATCGCCGCGCTGGCAAACCGCAACATGAGCCTGCAATGCACGGTCCAGGATGGCCAGGCCTGGCTCACCGACGGCGAACGCACGGTGCACATCGAGCCCGTGACGCTGCTAGGCTAGACTTTCGCCATGGGCAACCACATCAAGCAGCTCAACGTCACCTTCATGGCGGCGGAGGATCGCATCCTCCTGCGGCTCAACACTACCGACAAGGAAGAGTTCCGCATCTGGCTGACGCGGCGCATCGTGCGCCAGCTCGCCCGCGGGCTGGGTGGGGCCGAACGTCGGCTGCTCGGACTGGAAAATCCTGAAAGCGGCTACGTCGCGCCGGGCGCCCGCGCCATCCAGGAATTCCAGCGCGAGGCGCGCACGGCGGATGTCAATTTCGGCGAGCGTTTCGAGGACAAGGCCGGCGAGTTGCCCTTCGGCGCCGATCCCGTCCTGGCGACCGGATGCGAGGTTCAACTACAGGAGCAGAATGCGTCCGTTGCGCTGGTGCTGAAAAACAAGCGCACGCTCAACTTCGTGCTCGACGTGCGCGGCATCCACGGCACCCTGGCGATGCTGCAGAAGGCGGTCGCCCACAGCGACTGGGATCTCGGGCTGGAACTGGAAAGCCCGGCGCCGCCCCCGGTCGGGCAGGCCGGATTGCACTAAGGACTGCTCAGACGCAGCCGGTCGGCTTCGGCATGCCGGCGTAGCGCGCGCCCTGCTTGGCCGGACCGTAGGGGAAGAGGTCGAACAGGCGCCGCTTGTCCGACCACTCCTCGCCCAGTTCGTCCTTGAGCAACTTTTGCATGATGCGCAGGTTCGGCGCCGTGCCGTTCTCCTGGTAGTAGGCGCGGATCCAGTTGAGCAGCTTCCAGTGGTCTTCCGTCAGCGGCAGGTTGTCCTGCTGCGCCAAGTGGCTGGCAATGTCTTCCGACCAGTCGTCCAGTTGCGCCAGGTAGCCTTCCGCGTCGGTTTCGATCTCTTTGCCGTTGATGACGATCATGATGTTTTCTCTCTGTCGGGATTGGGGTTTTCTTTATACTTGATATTATTAGTCTTACTGTGTTTTAAAAACAAGGTATTATGCGCTCATCTTCAATCAACCTGTCAAGGCGAAGATGGACGTGAGAATGCAAAGGTTCGAGGACTACGTAACGATGATCGCCGAACACCTTGGGCACGCGGACCGTGTGGGGCCGTTTCGCGGCTACTGCGCGGGGCTGATGTTGCCGGGCAAGCGCAAGAGCGTTGAGCCGATGGCGGCGCGAGTGGCGCCCACGGAGGTGCGCTCGGCGCATCAGCGGTTGCATCATTTCGTCGCGGATGCACCGTGGTCGGACGTGGCGGTACTTGGCGCGGTGCGCGACCATGTGCTTGAGGCTGCGGCCAAGGGTGGCGGCACCCCCGAAGTACTGATCATTGACGACACCGGCTTCCCCAAGCAAGGCAAGCACTCGGTGGGGGTGGCACGGCAATATTGCGGGCAGTTGGGCAAGCAGGACAACTGCCAGGTGGCGGTGAGCCTGTCGCTGGCCAACGAACAGTTCAGCGTACCGATCGGCTACCGGTTGTACCTGCCGAAGGATTGGAGCGTTGACCTCAGGCGGCGCGAGAAGGCCAAGGTGCCCGAAGACATCGAGTTTGCGACCAAGCCTGAGATCGCGATGGCCTTGATTGATGAGGCGATGGCGGCAGGGGTGGCACCGAAGATCGCGGTGGCGGACGCTGGCTACGGGGTCGATACAGCGTTTCGGCATCACCTCACCGACCGGGGACTGCAATACGTCGTTGGCGTGACCAGCGTGGTCAGCGTATGGCCCGAAGGCACGGCACCCTTGCCGCCGGCTCCATGGTCTGGCCAAGGGCGCAAGCCGAAGTTGCTGCGTCGCGATGCGCACCACAAGCCGGTCTCGGCCAAAGCATTGGCCATGGCGCTGAAACCACGCCAGTGGAAGAACATTACCTGGCGGGAAGGCACAAACCTGGCATTGACCTCGCGTTTCGCTGCCGTGCGCGTGCGCTGTGCTCACCAAGATTATTGGCGCAGCGAACCGCGCCCGCAAGAATGGCTGCTCATCGAATGGCCCAAGGGCGACGCCGAGCCGCTCAAGTACTTCCTGTCCACGCTCCCGGCTGATACCTCGATCCACGAACTGGTCCGGGTAGCGAAACTGCGTTGGCGTATCGAACGCGACTATCAGGAACTCAAGCAGGAATTCGGGCTCGACCATTTCGAAGGGCGCAGTTGGCGTGGATTCCATCATCACGCGACCCTCTCGATTGCGGCATACGGGTTCCTTCTTGTCGAGCGCTTCGCGTATCCAAAAAAAACTGTGCAACACCCGATTCTGGGCGAGATCCCTGCCTTACCCGCCGACTTCCGGCCCCGCGGCTCCCCTGCGACGCCAGCGCCACGTTCCAGACTCAATCGCGACTTTGCGTCTCGAACCGGCCGCCGCACTGATCGCTCGACTCGCGTACTGCCCATGCTGCGGAAAACGGGTTGATCCATTATTAACACAGTAAGATTAGTCAGGTATTATTCAATGTCAAACGAACATCCTGATACCCCCATCAAAGCGGAGAAACCCCATGGAAAATCCCGACATCCCCCAGAAAACCCCCTATGCCGTAGACGTGGAAGCCGGCAAGCGTTATTGGTGGTGCGCCTGCGGAAAAAGCAAAAGTCAGCCGCTGTGCGACGGCTCGCACAAGGGCACGGCCTTCACACCCGTGGAATTCACTGCTGAGAAATCGGAAAAGGTATGGTTCTGCGGCTGCAAGCACTCGGCCAACAAGCCGCTGTGCGACGGCTCGCACAAGAAAATCTGAGCCTAAACGAGCCATGTAAATAGCAAGTAACCGCACCCGACCGCCCCGCCCCGCTTCCCTCGACTGCCGCTCCTTCGGCAGGATGAATCATGCACAATAATTCAGATTTGCTATCTGAAAATGCGCTCAAGTTCCGTCTTCATTTGTCGATAAAGAAATCCAAGAGAGGGATAAGTTGTTTTTCGGATCTCTATTTAGGAGAAAAAAGTGAACGCAATGAAGAAGGTCGTCCTGTTGCTCATCCTCCAGTTCCTCGCAGCAGGCTTTGTTTCAGCACAGGAACGCGGAAACGCGGATCAGGCCAAAGCGCTGGTCGAAAGGGGTTTGGCCCATATCAAGTCGGTAGGCATTGACAAAGCGGCGGAGGATTTCTCCACCAAAGACGGCAAGTGGCATGAGAAAGACTTGTACGTATTCCTGCAGAAATTCGACGGCAACACGATTGCGCACGGCGGCAACAAAGGCCTCGTCGGCAAGAACATGCTCGACCTGAAGGACGCCAATGGCCAAACCTTCATCCGCACAATGATCGACACCGCCAAATCCAAGGGCAGCGGCTGGGTCGATTACATGTGGACCAACCCGCAAACAAAGAAGGTCGAGCCGAAATCCACCTATGTCGTGAAGGTTCCCGAATTCGAAGGGCTGATCGGCGTCGGCATCTACAAGTGATTCGTTTCTGACACTGCGGCGCGCCGGCGCCGCTTTGGGCAATGACCCGGTCGCCTCGCAAACGCGGCCAACATATTGGGAGTCCAAGATGAACGCTCTCGCAAGACTCAGCATCGGCGCCAAACTGATGCTTGCTCCGATTTTGGTGCTGGCCCTGCTGCTGCTGGTGGCCATCGCCTCCTATCTGGGGCTGCAGCAGCAACAGGCTGCTCTGGATAACATCTTTCAGGTGCGTTTCCAGAACTTCAGGCTGGTTGCCGAGGCCTCCGACGACGCGCAGGGTGTCTATGGCGGCACCTTCCAGTTGATTTCCTCGGCTTCCTCGAATTTCCCCAAGCCTCGCCTCGATGCACTGATCAAGGAATTGAACGCACGCCTGAAAAAAATCGACGAGCGCCTGTCAGAAGTCGAGAAGAGTTCCGGCCTCGACGACTCCGAAAAAGCCGCCCTGGCCAAGGTTGCCAAATCGTTTGCCGGCTACCGCAAATCCACGGCGGACGTCCTCGACATTGCCGTCGAAGACTACGTCAGTGCCACCAGCGTGATGAGCATTGCATCCACCGAGTTCGAGAACCTGAACCAGCAGTTCAAAGATCTGATTCAGATCGAGCAGAAACTCAGCAGCGATGCATATGAGCGAGCCGCGCAAACCTCCGGACTGGTCGTCAAGATGCTCGCGATCGCCGTGCTACTTTCCATAGCTGTCGCCCTGCTGGTCAGCTTCCTCGTACGCAAGAGCATCGTCACGGCGGTGGAACGCATCAAGTCGGCCGCCATGGAATTGAAGACGGGCGACCTGACGCGACGCGTCGATTCCAGCGGCGCCGACGAAATCGCCCAGACGGCCTCCGCTTTCAACGAACTGATCCAAAGCTTCCAGAACACCGTGCGCCAGGTACACGCCAGCGCGCAAGCGGTATCGCAATCCTCCAAGGAACTGAGCGCCTCCACCCGTGTCGTGTCGGATGGATCGTCCCGACAAGCCGATGCCGCCTCGGCCGTGGCCGCCACCATGGAGGAAATGACCGTCAGCATCTCCTCGATCTCCGCAAATGCGGAAAGCGTGAAGGACACCTCGCAGCAAAGCCTGTCAAACACCCGCGAGGGCGGGGAGCATCTGGCGCGGCTGTTGAACGAGATTTCCCAGGTGCGCAAAGCATTCGACGCCATCACTTCCTCGGTCGGAGAATTCGTCAGCAGCACGGCCTCGATTACCGACATGACGAAACAGGTCAAGGATCTGGCCGACCAGACCAATCTGCTTGCACTGAACGCCGCCATCGAAGCAGCCCGCGCCGGCGAGCAGGGCCGCGGCTTTGCGGTGGTCGCTGACGAGGTGCGCAAGCTCGCTGAGCGTTCTTCCGAAGCAGCCAATCACATCGAGGAAGTAACCCGAACCCTCGGCGACCAATCAGCCGTAGTCGAGCAGTCCCTGATTGCCGGCACCCAGTCACTCGGGACAAGTCAGCAGCATCTCGACGAGCTCGAGCGCGTCATCGAAACGGCAAAGGAGTCGGTATCCAAGGCCAACCGTGGCGTGGATGAGATCGCGGCTGCAGTGCGCGAACAGAGCACAGGAAGCAATGACATCGCGAGAAACATCGACGAGATCGCGCGAATGGTCGAGGAAAACAGCAACGCGACCAAGCAAACTTCAAGTGCCGTTCAGCAGCTGGAACAATTGTCCCGGAATCTGGAAGTGGCGGTGGGAAGTTTCAAAGCCTGATCAAGCCGGTATCTTTCTGGAATAACGGCGGCAGGCGTTACGTCGGAAAACGGCGCACCTTCCCTCAAACGCAGCCCGTCGGCTTCGGCATGCCGGCGTAGCGTGCGCCCTGCTTGGCGGGGCCGTAGGGGAACAGTTCGAACAGGCGCTTCTTGTCCGACCATTCCTCGCCGAGTTCGTCCTTGAGGAGTTTCTGCATGACGCGCAGGTTCGGCGCCGTGCCATTCTCCTGGTAGTAGGCGCGAATCCAGTTGAGGAGCTTCCAGTGGTCTTCGGTCAGCGGAAGGCTGTCCTGTTCCGCAAGGTACCTGGCCACGTCATCGGACCAGTCGTCGAGGTTGGCCAGGTAGCCTTCCGCGTCCGTCTCAATCTCTTTACCGTTGATGGCGATCATGATTTCTCTCTCTGTCGGGGTTGGGGTGTTTTTTTGCCGCTTTTAATACTTGACATTATTAGTCGGGAATTATTCAATGTCAAACCAACTTATTGATCGTTCCATCAGCATGAATTTTCTCGCCCACGCCTTTCTTGCCGGCCCCGACCCGGCGGATCGCCTCGGTGCCCTGCTCGGCGACTTCGTCAAGGGTGCGCTGCCGGGCGGGCTGCCGCCCGCCGTCGCCTCGGGCGTGGAACTGCATCGGCGCATCGACAGCTTCGCCGATACCCATCCCGCCTTCCGGCAGAGCCGCGCCCGTGTCAGCCCGGAGCGGCGGCGCTATTCCGGCATCATGATCGATCTCTTCTACGACCACTTCCTGGCGCTGCACTGGGAATCTTTCAGCGATGAACCGCTGGAGGGTTTCGCCGCCGGCGTCTATGCCCTCATGGCGGCGCATGAAGCGCTGCTGCCGCAGCGCCTCGGCCGCATCCTGCCCCTGATGCGGTCACAGGACTGGCTCGCCGGCTATCGCGCACCCGAAGCCATCGCCACCGCGCTCGACCGCATGGCCGTCCACCGCATGACCCGGCCGAACCGTCTCGCCGGATCGGGCATCGAACTGGAAGCCCGCTACCGCGAATTCGAACAGGACTTTCAAGCCTTCCTGCCCGATGCCGCCTCTTTCGCCGCCGCCTTCCGCCGGAGCCGGCGTGAAAACCCATCCCCAACGCAGCACACAAGCTGAAACAGCAAGGAGACCCACCATGCCAGATCCCGAGATCGCACAGAAAGCCCCCTACGCGGTGGACGTCGAAGCCGGCAAGAGCTACTGGTGGTGCGCCTGCGGCCGGAGCAAAAACCAGCCGTTCTGCGACGGCTCGCACAAAGGAGGAACATTCACGCCGGTCGAGTTCAAGGCAACGAAATCGGAAAAGGTGTGGTTCTGCGGCTGCAAGCACAGCGCGAACAAGCCGCTCTGCGACGGGACGCACAAGAAGCTGTAAACAGCGTGACGGCAGTCAGGCCAGTTCCGGCAGCAGGTGCGTCCGCCACAGCGAATGCTCGAACTTCGGCTTGAAGAAGCCGAAATGCCCGATGCGCTTCTCGCCGATTTCGCGCGGCGCGATGCGCTTCATCGTGCGCTGCGCATTCACGTACTGGCCGTGGATCGATTCGGTATTCCGCAGCGACATGAACTCGTCGTCGGTGAACGAGAGCGAGACGATCGGCGTCTCCACGGCGGCATACAAGGCGCGGGCGGACTCGCCCTCGACGCCGACCGCGTATTCCGGGTTGAGGCACCAGCGCCGCCACTGCTCCATCACGCCGCGGGGAAGATCGCCCACCTTGCGCAGGCGCTTGCCCGGAAAGTAGCCGAGCAGCCGCACCGAGAGCGGCGCCACGACGAACCACAGCCACCACGACGTACGGCGCAGCGACGCCGTGTTCTCCCGCCAGTAGCCGCTGCCCGTGGCCACCGTCACCACGCGCGACACCCGCCCGCGATTCGGCACGAAAGGCAGGATCTGCCCGCCAAGGCTGTGGCCCACCCAGCAGAGCGGCTTGCCGCCCGCACGCGCCGACAGCGCATCGACCATCGCCGCGCAATCCAGCCGCGCCCAGTCGAGGATGTCCGTCGCCACCTTGCGCAGGCTGCCATGGCGCGACTGGCCGATGCCGCGGTAATCGAAGGTCGCCACCAGGTAGCCCTGCGTGGCCAGCCAGTGCGCAAGGGGCGCGTAGAAGGCCTGAGTGACGCCCATCGCCGGCACAACCAGTACCGCGCCTTTAGGCTCGCCCTCCGGCGCGAAGAAGCGGGCGACGACATTCTGGTGGTCGCCGACCTGAATCACCTGCCGCGTGAAATCGCTCATGGCATCCGCCCCCCGATCGCCCGCAGGAACTCCGTGCGCAACTGATCCGAGCGCTCGAAGACGCCGGTGAAGGCTTGCGTCACCACGCGCTCGTCGCCGCGCCTGTCCTCACCCAGCAGCAGGCACAACTGCTCCGCCTCGACCACGCAGGCGCCGCCGGCGGCCCTGCCGTGCGTCACCAGCGCCTCGGCGATGTCGCGCGTCATCCACTCCTGGTAGGTAAAGCGGTGGCCGATGGCGTCAACCATGCGCGCAATGCGGCCGAAGCCGTGCAGCCGCCCGCCCGGCAGGTAGGCCACGTGCGCCACGCCGCGGAAGGGCACGAGATGGTGCGGACACACCCCATGCACCGCAATGCCGCGCACCACCACCATGTCGCTGCGCTGATCCTCGAAGCCCTCGCCCAGCGCCTCGGCCGGGTCGAGGTCATAGCCGCCCAGCAGCCGTTTCTGCCAGAGGGTGCGCACCCGCTCCGCCGTCCGGCCCATGTGCTTCATGTCCGGCGCAATGCCGCAGGCGGCAAGCAGATCGGTCACCGCCTGCTCGAACGCTACGGGATCGAAAGCGTTCTGGCGCGGAATTCCTATCCCGGTACAGGGGGCTGTGACGTGGTCGTGATCGGAGCAATCGGACATGGCGGGCCCTCGATGTTGCCATGACGGAAATCATACACTCTGCAGCACCCGATCCGCTGGAATCCGCCTTCAGGGGCGTGCATACTCTGTCCGAACACCTCTTGCGGGAAGGACATGCCCAGGAAATCCCACCTCCACCCCTCCGACCTCCACGGTTTGAGCCGGCTGACGGTAGACGCCGTCGCCGGGCTGGCCGATCTGGTCGAGGCGATGCACCACAACATCGCGAGCACCCCGGCCGTTCTCGGCAAGCCGAAGGCAGGCCGCACAAACGGCATTACGGGGCTGGTCTACCGCAGCATCCGCGGCGTGACGCGCCTGGTGGGCGGCGGGCTCGATGCCGTGCTGGGGAAGCTGGTGCCGCTGTTCGGCGAGAAGCATTCGTCACCGGAGCGCGAAGCCGTGCTGGCAGCGCTGAACGGCGTGCTGGGCGATTACCTCGAGGCCAGCAGGAACCCGCTGGCGATCGCCATGCGCCTGCGCCGCAACGGGCACCCGCTGCAAGTGGACAAACAGGCGCTGGCCGCTGCGTTCCCGCGGGCGGGCGGCAAGCTGCTGGTACTGGCGCACGGCCTGTGCATGAACGACCTGCAATGGAAGCGGCGGGGCCACGACCATGGCGCTGCGCTGGAGCGCGACCTTGGCTACACCTCGGTGTACCTTCACTACAACAGCGGCCGCCACATTTCGGCCAACGGACGCGAGTTCGCCGATGTTCTCGAAGCGCTTCTTGCAAACTGGCCGGTGCCGGTCGAGGAACTGGTGATCCTCGGCCACAGCATGGGCGGCCTGCTGGCGCGCAGTGCCTGGCATTACGGCACCGAGGCGGGCCACGCCTGGCCGCCGCGGCTGCGGAAGCTGGTGTTCATCGGCACGCCGCACCATGGTGCGCCGATGGAGCGCGGCGGCAACTGGATCGACATCACCCTGGGCGTCAGCCCCTACACCGAGCCCTTGTCCCGCCTGGGCAAGATCCGCAGCGCGGGCATCACCGACCTGCGCCACGGCTACCTGCTGGATAAGGACTGGGAGGGGCGCGACCGCTTCGCACGCTCGGGCGCCCACCGGCAGGCGCTGCCGCTACCGGAGGGCGTGAAGTGCTACGCGATCGCCGCGACCACCGGCAAGCAGGCGGGTGACCTCAAGGACCGGCTCATGGGCGACGGGCTCGTGCCCCTGAACAGCGCGCTGGGCCGGCACAAGGAACCCGGCCGACGCCTGCCGTTTGCGCCATCCCGGCAATGGGTCGGTTACGAAATGGGCCACCTCGACCTGCTCTGCCACCCGGAGGTGTACGAGAGACTCAGGCGATGGCTGAGGCAGACTGACAGCAATCAGTCCGGCTGTTCGCTACCGGCTACCGCCCAAGCGTGAAGAAAAAACCGGTGCAATCACCCGGCACGGCGGCGGCGCAAGAAGAAGCGGCGGTCCGAACACGGCCGCCTATTTTCCGAACAAACCCTTGAGCGACTTGCCGACGCCCTCGGCGGCGCCGCCGACGGCCTCCATCCCCTTCTGGCCGACGCTGCCGGCGCCCTTGACGATGCCTTCGAGGCTCACGCCCAGGGTGTCGCCCAGAGAGGAGGCAATGCGCGTGGATAAACCCTCGTTCAGCTTGAACTGCGGGTCGTCGAGCTTGCCGTCGAGGACGAACTTGACGGTGATGCGCTCGTTCTTGTCCTTCATGAAACCGACCACGGCCGCGCGCGGCATGCCCATGAAGGTGTTGCCGGATTCGAGCTCCAGCCCGTTCAGCGTGAGCGTGCCGGGCGCATGCATGTGGTTGGCCTTGATCGTGGAGCGAAGGTCGAGATCGAGGGTGCCCTTTTTCACCCCGCTTTCCGTCGCTTTCAGCAAGTAAGGTTGCAGCGCGACGAGATCGACGCCGCGCAGCTTGTTGGTGATGTCGGAATCCTTGCTGGCAAATTCCATCCAGCCATCGATGGATATCTTGCCGTCACTCCGGACGCCCTTGAGCACGCCGTCGAGTTGCAGCCGGCTCTGGCCCCTGAGTTCGGGCAGATGGAGGTCCGTCACCTTGGCCTGCAGCTGTTCGAGGCGGATCCGGTGCGCGGGCTTCCTGACCGTGGCGTCGAAGAACTCGACCACGCCGTTGCGCAATTCGATGCTGCCGATGCCGACCTCCGGGGCTTTCCCGTCTTCCTTCTTCGCGGTCTTCCTCTCCAGCAGGCTGGGCACCACGCGCAGCTTGCCGTCGGCCGTGCGCAGCGCAGAGACGTAACCCTCCTCGATGACGATGCCCGCCACGCGCACCTTCGCCGAGAGCAGCCCGCGCAGATCCGGCACGACGACGATGCGCTGCGCGCGCAGCGTGTCTCCGGCAGGCCAGCCCTGCGGCGCCTTGATGCGCAGGCCGCGGACCTCGACGGCGTTCCAGCCGAGGCGGATCTCGCCGATTTCGCTTTCGGCGCCGAGCGCCTCCTCCACCTGGGACTTGAGCGCCTTGGCGCCGAAATGGATGCCGATGGCGCCGAGGGCCACAAGGACCGCTATGACGATCAGCGCGATCAGCCCGAAACGTTTCAGCCTGGAGGTAGCCATTGCCTATCCTTTCGCGGCAGCGATTCGTTTTTCCGGATGGAGCGGACGGATTTTACGGCTGCGGTCCGCAGCCATCAAACGCCGCTTCCCACGGTGACGCTCAGCATGCTCAGCGATCCCATGTCGATGCCGCCGACCGGGAACGACACGGCATCATCCTCCTGCTGTGTGGCGATGACATAGAGCAAAGGCAGGTAATGCTCCGGCGTCGGCACGGCAAGCTGCGCCTGCGGATCGAGGCTTTCCCAGGCGACGAGCGGTGCATGATCGCGCCGTGCAAGATGGTCCTTCACCGATTGCTCGAACCGCAGCGCCCAGTCGCAGGCGGCATCCGGTCGATCCCACGCCAGCATGCCGAGATTGTGCACGACGTTGCCGCTGCCGAGGATGAGCACACCCTCGTCGCGCAGCGGGGCGAGCCGCCTGCCGAGATCGTAATGGAATTGCGCCGGCCGGGTACGATCGATGCTGAGCTGCACGACGGGAATGTCGGCTTCAGGAAATATATGGGCCAGCACGGACCAGGTGCCGTGGTCGACGCCCCATGACCGGTCGGCCTCGACTTCGAGCGGACGGAGCAGGTCGCGCACGCGTGCCGCGAGGAGCGGGCTGCCGGGCACGGGATACTCGACCTCGAACAACTCCCGCGGAAAACCGTGGAAATCATGGATCGTCCTCGGCGCATCCATGGAGGTCACCGCAACGCCGCGCACATACCAGTGGGCGGAGAGGGCGAGGATCGCCTGCGGCCGCGGCAATGACTGCCCCAGGCGCCGCCAGGCTTGCGTCCAGCGGTTGTCGGCCAGCGTGTTCATGGGGCTGCCGTGACCGACGAACAGGGCAGGCAGGCGGGCTCCGGCTTTCATATGGAGGGAAGCGCGGTCAACGGCGGTACCACCAGTAGGAGGGCGCCGGATGGAACGGCCCGTAATAAGGCCCCCACGCCGGACCACACCAGAACCGGCATTCCTGTTCGAGCCGCCGCAGGTCCTCGGCGTGCTGCGCGTCGCGGCGGTTGAGTTCTTCGGCCGAACCCTCCAGCACGGACTGGCGTTCTGCTTCAAGCATGGAGTCGATGACCTTATCGGAGACGCCGGCTCCATGCAGTACGACGATCTCCTTCGCATTCAAGCGGTAGCGCGAATGGGTCTCCCGAATGCGGCCGATGATGGTTTCTGACGATGCGCCGGCCTTGCCCATGGCCATGATCTCATCGAGGGAAAGCTTCGCCTCCGGCCTGGGCAGGATACGTTCGAGCGCTTCGGTGGAAAGCCGTTCGACCTTGCCCGGTGCATGGCTTGTCTGGGTGGATGCGCAGCCTGCGGCCAGCAAGGCAAGCACGGCAAGGGAAAAGGCAGTTTTCATGACCACCTCATCACATGGGGCCAAGTTACAAATATACGCTAGCGCGGATCGCCGCGTGGAACCGGTCTGGGCGAGCGCGTGCCGATTTCCTCCATCAGCGCACGGATGCGGCCGGTCACTTCATGCGGCGGCGTGGCATAGGCGAACTTGGCGAGAAAGCGTCCGTCCGGCCCCAGCAGGTACATCCCCGCCGAGTGGTCCACCGTGTAGCTCGCCGCGGGAGCGCCCGGCTGGCGGATTTTCTCGTAGCGCACCTTGAAGGTATCGGCAGCACGGCGGATAAGGTCCGGCGTTCCCGTCAGGCCGAGAATGCGCGGATCGAAGGCGCCGGTGTATTCGCGCAGCACCTGCGCGGTGTCGCGCTCCGGATCCACCGTGACGAAGATCGGCTGCAGGCGCTCGGCCTTGTCGCCCAACTCTTTCAGGATTTCCTTCATCTCGAGCAGAGTGGTCGGGCAGACATCCGGGCATGAGGTGTAGCCGAAACTGATGAGCTGGAAGCGTCCGCGGAAATCCTCGTTCGTCACGGCGCTTCCGCGGTAATCCATGAGGAGATAGCGGGGAATCAGGCCGGCAGGCTCAGCTTGCTCCTTGCTGTGGCCCTTCGGCACCTGGCCGAGGGCCGGGATGGCAAGGCACAGGGCAAGGCAGAAGGCGGCTCGCTGCATTTTCTGCATGCCCACGCCGTCAGTTCGACACCGGCTTCGCGGCGGGGAGTACGGCCCGCAGGCGCTGGGTGACTTCCTCCAGCCTGGCGGCTGACGTGCCGCTGTCCGGGCATGCCGCGCCGCCGGTGTGGGCCGCGAAGGCTTCCTGCGTGCCGGCCTCGTAGGCCTCGCCGTAGCTCCGCGTCTTCGGCGCATGCGTCAGCATCAGCACCCTGATCCAGGCGGCCGTGTCCTTCTGGGCGCAGGCCAGGGCCTGGCCGTTGAGACGGCCGAGATTCCTGATCGCCGCGAGGCCCGGTTCGATTTCGTCGGTCGCGTGCACGGAAAAACCCAGGGCCATTCCGCATGCAAGAACTGCAACTCGTTTCATGAATATCTCCATTCCGGCATTCAGCGGCTGATCGGCTTGTAGCGGATGCGCTTCGGCTTGGCACCCTCCTCTCCCAGCCGTCTCTTTTTGTCTGCCTCGTATTCCTGGTAGTTGCCGTTGAAGAAGGTCCATTGCGATTCGCCTTCGCAGGCGAGGATGTGAGTGGCGATGCGGTCGAGGAACCAGCGGTCGTGGGAAATCACCAGCACGCAGCCGGCGAACTCCAGCAAGGCATCCTCGAGGGCGCGCAGGGTTTCGACATCGAGGTCGTTGGA
>PNJM01000041.1 GCA_013821865.1 Rhodocyclaceae bacterium | reverse complement strand
TCGCGCGACCCGCAGCTCGACCTGCGCGGCTCCCTGCCCGTGCAAGCGTCCGCTTCCCCCCGCAAGGCGGAACTGGCCACGGCTTGAGAAAGGTAATCATGAGCCCCCACACTCACGTTCGTTCGCTGCCCCCCAAGGGGGCGTATGCCTCCCTTGGGGCGGCCCTGCTGGAGGCATAACGATGAGCCTGGAAAAAATCCCGCAGCAACGCATCCTCGATACGGTCGCGCTGCTCAAGCGCATCGAAGTCGAGTTCGCTCCGGCCGCCTTCGCCAACAGCCTCGGCGCCGAGGACATGGTGCTGACCGACCTGATCGCGCGGCACGCGCCCGGCATCGAAATGTTCACCCTCGACACGGGCCGGCTGCACGAGGAGACCTACCGCCTGATGCAGAAGGTCGCCGACCAGTACGACCATCCCCTGCGCGTCTATTTCCCGCAACCCGAGGCCGTACAGCAATATGCGACGGGGCACGGCGTCAATGCCTTCTACGAAAGCATCGAGTTGCGCAAGACGTGCTGCCAGGTGCGCAAGGTCGAGCCGCTCGGCCGCGCCCTCAAGGGCAAGGCGGCCTGGATCACCGGGCTGCGCCGCGAACAGGCGATGACCCGGCGCGACCTGCCGGAACGCGAATTCGACGCCGCCCACGGCATCGAGAAATTCAACCCGCTTGCCGCCTGGATCGAAGAGGAGGTGTGGGCCTATCTGCATGCCTATGGCGTGCCCTACAACGAACTGCACGAGCGCGGTTATCCGAGCATCGGCTGCGCGCCCTGTACCCGCGCGCTGACCGCTGGCGAGGACATCCGTGCCGGCAGATGGTGGTGGGAGGATCCGCAGAGCAAGGAATGCGGCCTGCACCCGGCCAGGCGCGACAAGGTGGCGGCCTGAACAATATGAACCCCCACGCTCACTTTCGTTCGCTGCCCCCCGCGGGGGCGCATGCCTCCCTCGGGGCAGCCCTTCGGGAGGCATGACCATGAAACCGCTGCATCACGAAATACCGCACGGCTCGCTGGCCCACGCCGACCATCTCGACTGGCTGGAGTCGGAAGCCATCCACATCATGCGCGAGGTGGCCGGGCAGTGCAGCAATCCGGTGCTGCTGTTCTCCGGCGGCAAGGATTCCATCTGCCTGCTGCGCATTGCCGAGAAGGCCTTCCGGCCGGGCAGGTTTCCCTTCGCCCTGCTCCATGTCGACACCGGGCACAACTATCCCGAGGTGACCTCCTTCCGCGACAAGCGGGCGGCCGAACTGGGGGAAAGGCTGATCGTGCGCACGGTGGACGACTCGATGAAGCGCGGCACGGTGGTGCTGAAATCGCCGACCGAGTCGCGCAACAAGCACCAGTCGGTGACGCTGCTCGAGGCCGTCGCAGAGTTCGCGTTCGACGCCTGCATCGGCGGCGCCCGCCGCGACGAGGAAAAAGCCCGCGCCAAGGAGCGCATCTTCTCCTTCCGCGACGAGTTCGGCCAGTGGGATCCGAAGAACCAGCGCCCCGAGTTGTGGGATCTCTACAACGCACGCATCAATCCGGGCGAGAACATACGCGCCTTTCCGATCTCCAACTGGACCGAGCTGGATGTGTGGCAGTACATCGCCCGCGAGAAGCTGGAACTGCCGTCGATCTACTTCGCCCACAGGCGGCCGGTGGTCCGGCGCGGCGGCGCCCTCGTGCCGGTGACGGAACTCACCCCGGCCAGGGACGGCGAGGCGATCGAGGAAGTCTTGGTGCGTTTCCGCACCGTCGGCGACATCACCTGCACGGCGCCGGTAGAGTCCGCCGCCGACACGGTGGAGAAAATCATCGCCGAGACTGCAGTGACCACCATCACCGAGCGCGGCGCCACGCGGCTGGACGACCAGACGTCGGAAGCCTCGATGGAACAGCGCAAGAAAGAGGGGTATTTCTGATGTCCGCCCGAGAACAACTGCCGGAACTTCACTGCAACGATGACGGCCTGCTGCGTTTTCTCACCTGCGGCAGCGTGGATGACGGCAAGAGCACCCTGATCGGCCGGCTGCTCTACGACAGCAAGTCCATCCTCGCCGACACGCTCGCCAACATCGAGCGCACTTCGAGGAAGCGCGGCTTCGACGCCGTGGATCTGTCCCTGCTCACGGACGGCCTGCTGGCCGAGCGGGAGCAGGGCATCACAATTGACGTCGCCTACCGCTATTTTTCCACCGGCACGCGCAAGTACATCATCGCCGACGCGCCCGGCCACGAGCAGTACACGCGCAACATGGTCACGGCGGCGTCCACCGCCAACCTGGCCATCATCCTGATCGATGCGCGCAAGGGCGTGCTGACGCAGACGCGGCGCCACTCCTACATCGCCCACCTGGTCGGCATCCCGCACCTACTCATCGCCATCAACAAGATGGACCTGGTCGGCTATTCTCGCGAGGTATTCGAACGGATCAAGGCCGGGTATCTCGATTTCGCCGCCAGGCTGGGCATCCGCGATGTCCGCTTCATCCCCCTCTCGGCGCTGAACGGCGACATGGTGGTCGAGCGCGGCGACAGCCTGGGCTGGTACGACGGCCCGACCCTGCTGGACATCCTCGAAGCGGCTCCGGCCGCGCACAGCGAGAAGAAGGAACAATTCCGCTTCCCGGTGCAATACGTCTGCCGGCCGCGCACGGCAGAACACCACGATTACCGCGGATACATGGGCCGCATCGAGTCGGGCGACATCTCGGCCGGCGAGGAGGTGCAGGTTCTGCCCTCGGGCATCCGGACGCGAATCAAGGACATCCAGGTCCTCGGCCAGTCCATCGGACAGGCTTCGAGCGAACGCTCCGTCACGCTGCTGCTGGAGGACGAGGTCGACATCTCGCGCGGCGACATGATCGTCAAGGCGGCGGAGATGCCCACGGTCACGAAGCAGATCGAGGCGATGGTGTGCTGGCTGGGGGAAACGCCGCTCGAGCCGGGTCGCAAGTACATCGTGCGGCACACCACGCGCGAAGCCAGGGCGCTGGTGGCGGCCATCGAATACCGCCAGGACATCAATGAACTGACCCGGGTGGCGGGCGGACGCCTGGCCATGAACGACATCGGCAGCGTCACCTTCAAGCTGGCGCAGCCGCTGTTCGTCGACGCCTACCGCGAGAACCGCGCCACCGGCGCTTTCATCCTCATCGACGAGGCGACCAACAACACCGTCGGCGCGGGAATGATCGTTTGATGCAGCCTCAGGCGTTTTCCGGGTAGGCGAACAGTCCTGGAGCACCACCGGTGTGCAGGAACAGAACCGGTTCGTCGGTCCTGAAATATCCGGCTCGAACAAGCCCGATCATCCCGGAGAAAGCCTTGCCGGTATAAACCGGATCGAGCACCAGTCCTTCCAGGCTGGCGGCGAGGCGCAGCGCCTCGCGCATGGCGTCGGTCGGCTTCGCATAGCCCGGGCCGGCGTAATCGTCCAGTACCAGAATGCGATCCCTCGGCACGCGCACGTCCCCGGTCAGCAATCCGGCTGTTTCGACAGCCTGGTGATAGGCCAGAGCCTCCTGCCCGGCGCGCGCGCCTTCGACGGCAATGCCGATAACTCGAATGTCACTGTCGATGGCGTGCAGCCCGGCGACGAGACCACCCTGCGTGCCTCCGCTCCCGGTGGCCACGATCACCGCGTTGAATCGCACGCCGAGTTCGCGCGCCTGGGCGGACAGTTCCTCCGCGCAAGCCGCGTAACCGAGATTGCCCCTGGCACAGCTGCCGCCGACGGGAATGCAGTAGGGTGTCCGCCCCTCTGCCCGCAGCACATCCGCCCGCTCGGCCATGGCCGCCTCGCGGCTGGCGCCTGCCTCGATCACCGTGACACGCGCGCCGAACAGGCGGTCAAGCAGCATGTTGCCGTTTTGCAGGTAGGCTTCGGTGGCGTGGCTGCTGCGGCGCAGGATCAGTTCGCAGGCGAGGCCGAGCTTGGCGCATGCCGCCGCGGTCTGCCGCGCATGGTTCGATTGCAGCGCACCGACGGTGAGCACCCTGTCGGCACCCCGCGCCAGCGCTTCGCCCAGCAGGAACTCCAGCTTGCGCAGCTTGTTGCCGCCCAGGCCGAGGCCGGTTTCGTCGTCGCGCTTGACGTAGATCTGCGGTCCGCCCAGGTGCGCGGAGAGGCGCTTCAGCGGCTCGATGGGTGTCGGCAGGCGGGCGAGCGAGATGCGCGGGAATGAAGAGAGGTCCATGCCTGCCGGGTGCTTATGCGGATGCTTCAGCTTAACAGCAGGTCGCAGAAACGACAAAGCCGGGCGAGCCCGGCTTTGTCGAGGATTTGCTTGCCGCGCTTACTCTGCGGCAGTCGCTTCGGCGCCACCCTCCGGACGATCGAGCAGCTCGACCAGCGCCATCGGCGCGTTGTCGCCCTGACGGAAGCCGAACTTCAGGATGCGCAGGTAGCCGCCATTGCGCTTGGCGTAGCGGGGGCCCAGTTCGTCGAACAGCTTGGTCACGATCTCGCGGTCGCGCAGACGATCGAACGCCATGCGGCGGTTGGCGAGGGACGGCTTCTTGCCCAGCGTGATCATCGGTTCGACGACACGGCGCAGTTCCTTCGCCTTGGGCAGCGTGGTCTTGATCGCCTCATGACGCAGCAGGGAGTTGGTCATGTTGCGCAGCATGGCCAAGCGGTGGCTGCTGGTGCGGTTGAGTTTGCGAAGGCCGTTACGATGGCGCATTGTGATACCTCTTGTTCTAATCTATCCGTCGCGGGTTACGACAGTTTCTCCAGGCCGAGCGGCGGCCAGTTCTCCAGCTTCATGCCCAGCGTGAGGCCGCGCGAAGCGAGGACTTCCTTGATCTCGTTGAGCGACTTGCGGCCGAGGTTCGGCGTCTTGAGCAGTTCGGTCTCGGTGCGCTGGATCAGGTCGCCGATGTAGTAGATGTTCTCGGCTTTCAGGCAGTTGGCCGAGCGCACCGTGAGTTCCAGGTCGTCGACCGGGCGCAGCAGAATCGGATCGACCGCGCTGGGCTTCGGCGCCTCGACGGAGATCGGGGTGCCTTCCAGGTCGGCAAACACCGAGAGCTGCTCCATCAGCACGCGCGCGGCGTAGCGGATGGCTTCTTCCGGCTCGATGGCGCCGTTGGTCTCGATATCGACGATCAGCTTGTCGAGGTCGGTGCGCTGCTCGACGCGGGCGGACTCCACCGTGTAGGCGACGCGGCGCACCGGGCTGAACGAGGCATCCACCATGACGCGGCCGATACCCTTGGTCTCGGCGTTGACGGGGCGGGTGTTGGCGGGCTCATAGCCGCGGCCGCTCTCGACCTTGATCTGCATCTCCAGCTTGCCGCCGGGGGCGAGATGGGCAATGACATGATCCGGGTTGATGATCTCGACGTCGTGGCTGGTTTCAATATCGCCGGCGGTAACCACGCCCTCGCCTTTCTTGGCCAGCGTCAGGACCGCTTCGCTGCGGTTGTGCAGCTTGAGCACGATGCCCTTGAGGTTGAGCAACAGATCAACCACATCTTCGCGCACGCCGTCCAGCGTCGAGTACTCGTGCAGCACGCCCTCGATCGAGACTTCGGTCGGGGCGTAGCCGGGCATCGACGACAGCAGGATGCGGCGCAGCGCGTTGCCGAGCGTATGGCCGTAGCCCCGCTCGAACGGTTCCATGACTACCCGGGCATGCACCGGGGAGAGGTTCTGCACATCGATGATGCGCGGTTTCAGGAGTGCAGTGCTTTGCATCTGTATCCCTTCGGATTCGTTGCGTCGCATTGACGCGGGAAATAACGCAAAATCAGCGCGAATACAATTCGACGACCAGGCTTTCATTGATGGTCGCCGGCAGTTCGGCGCGCGCCGGATAGGCCTTGAACACGCCCTTGCCTGCCTTGGCATCCATCTCCAGCCATTCCGGGAAGCCGCGCGATTCGGCGGCCTCCAGGGCGGCCTTGACGCGCAGATGGCCGCGCGCCTTGTCGGTCAGTTCGACCACATCGCCGGGGCGCAGGTCGTAGGAAGGGATGTTCACGCGCTTGCCGTTCACGCGAACGCCGTTGTGGCGCACAAGTTGGCGCGCTTCGGCGCGTGAGGCGCCGAATCCCATACGGTAGGCGACGGTATCCAAGCGGCTTTCCAGCAGCTGCAGCAGATTCTCGCCGGTCTGGCCCTTGCGGCGGTCGGCCTCGGCGTAGATCTTGCGGAACTGGCGCTCGAGCACGCCGTAGGTGCGGCGGATCTTCTGCTTCTCGCGCAGCTGCACGCCATAGCCGGACAGGCGCTGGCCGGACTTCTGGCCGTGCTGTCCGGGCGCGTAGGAGCGGCGCTCGACGGCGCATTTGTCAGTGAAGCATTTCTCGCCCTTGAGGAAGAGCTTCTCTCCCTCTCGGCGGCACTGACGGCATTTGGCATCAAGGTTGCGGGCCACGGTTCAACTCCTGGTTGCTTAGACGCGACGCCGTTTCGGCGGGCGACAGCCGTTATGGGGGATCGGCGTAATGTCGGTGATGCTGGTGATTTTCATGCCGATGGCGTTCAACGCGCGGACGGCGGATTCGCGCCCGGGGCCAGGGCCCTTGATACGCACTTCCAGGTTCTTCACGCCGCACTCCTGCGCAGCCTTGCCGGCATGCTCGGCAGCCACCTGGGCGGCAAAGGGCGTGCTCTTGCGCGATCCCTTGAAGCCGGCGCCGCCGGAAGTCGCCCACGACAGTGCGTTGCCCTGGCGGTCGGTGATGGTGATGATCGTGTTGTTGAAGGAAGCGTGAATGTGCGCGATGCCTTCCGCGACATTCTTCTTGACCTTCTTGCGCACTTTGGTGGCGGTCTTGGCCATCTTCTATCCTTTACTTCGTGACACGAATCGCCTTGCGCGGACCCTTGCGCGTGCGCGCATTGGTGCGCGTGCGCTGGCCACGGACAGGCAGGCCCTTGCGATGGCGTACACCGCGATAGCAGCCGAGGTCCATCAGGCGCTTGATGCTCATCGTCACTTCACGGCGGAGGTCGCCCTCGATCGTGAATTTGCCGACTTCCTCGCGCAAGCGATCCATCTGGGCATCGGTAAGGTCCTTGACCTTCGCCGAGCGGACAACGCCGGCGGCATCACAGATTTTCTGCGAACGCGTGCGACCTATGCCATAGATCGCGGTCAGCGCGACCTCGGCATGCTGATGATTGGGAATGTTTACCCCTGCGATGCGGGCCATAAACGTAAACCTTTCGTCATCCCAAAAGAAGCGAAACCGTTAATTATATCGAATCAGCTCTTGCTGATCAACCTTGACGCTGCTTGTGGCGCGGATCAGTACAAATGACCCGAACCACGCCTTTGCGGCGGATGACCTTGCAGTTGCGGCAGAGCTTTTTCACCGAAGCGAGAACTTTCATGCTTTTCTCCCAAAACATAGTTTCGGTGCAGGCCAACCTTCAGGTTGCGCCGAAACCAAAATCTTCCTTACTTGGCACGGAAGGTGATGCGGCCCTTGGTCAAGTCGTAGGGTGTCAGTTGCACCGTAACCTTGTCGCCGGGCAGGATGCGGATGTAGTGCATGCGCATCTTGCCCGATATGAACGCGTGGATCACGTGGCCGTTTTCCAGTTTCACCTTGAAAGTCGCGTTGGGGAGGTTTTCCTGCACCTCGCCCTGCATCTCTATAACGTCTTCCTTGGCCATGTGCCTTATCTGCCGGGGAAACCCGCCCCCTTGAAATTCGCCTTCTTGAGCAGACTCTCGTACTGGTGCGACATGATGTAAGCCTGCACCTGCGACATGAAGTCCATGGTCACCACGACGATGATCAGGAGCGACGTGCCGCCGAAATAGAACGGCACGTTCCACTTCAGGATCATGAACTCGGGCAGCAGGCACACCAGCGTCACGTAGATGGCGCCGGCCAGCGTCAGGCGCATCAGGATCTTGTCGATATACCGCGCCGTCTGCTCGCCCGGACGGATGCCCGGCACGAAGGCGCCGCTTTTCTTCAGGTTGTCCGCAGTCTCCTTGGAGTTGAAGACCAGCGCCGTATAGAAGAAGCAGAAAAATACGATCGCCATGGCGTAGAACATGACGTAAATAGGTTGTCCCGGGGAGAGCGTTCCCGCGATGTCCTTCAGCCAGCGCATGCCTTCCCCTTCTCCGAACCAGCCGGCCACGGTGGCGGGAAACAGGATAATGGACGAAGCAAAGATCGGCGGGATAACGCCGGACATGTTCAGCTTGAGCGGCAGGTGCGAGCTCTGGCCGCCGTAGACCTTGTTGCCGACTTGCCGCTTGGCGTAGTTCACGAGGATCTTGCGCTGGCCGCGCTCGACGAACACCACGAAACCGGTCACCAGCACCACCAGGATGATGATGAACAGCGCGGCCAGTGCATGCATCGATCCGGTGCGCACCAGTTCGAGCATGCCGCCGATGGCGCTGGGCAGACCTGCCGCGATGCCGCCGAAGATGATGATCGAAATGCCGTTGCCCAGGCCGCGCTCGGTGATCTGCTCGCCCAGCCACATGAGAAACATGGTGCCCGTCACCAGCGTCGTCACGGTGACCAGACGGAACATGGGGCCCGGATCGAGCACCAGCCCGGCCTGCGACTCCAGCGCTATGGCGATGCCCAGTCCCTGGAACAGCGCCAGCGCGAGCGTGCCGTAGCGGGTGTATTGCGTGATCTTGCGGCGGCCGGCCTCGCCTTCCTTCTTCAGCGCTTCCAAAGTGGGAACCGCGACCGTCATCAGCTGCATGATGATCGAGGCAGAAATGTAGGGCATGATGCCCAGCGCGAAAATGGTGAAACGCGACAGCGCGCCGCCGGAGAACAGGTTGAAGACGCCGAGAATGCCGCCCTGCTGGCCCTGGAACAACTCGGCCAGGCGCACCGGGTCGATGCCCGGCACGGGAATGTGCGCACCGATGCGATAGACGATCAGCGCGCCGAGCAGGAACACCAAGCGGCGCTTGAGATCGCCGAACTTGCCGGTCTTGCCGAGGTTTGCGGTATCGGTGGCCAATGCTTTGTCCCGGTTACTCGGTGACGATGCTGCCGCCGGCGGCTTCGATGGCCGCCTTGGCGCCCTTGGTGGCGCCAACGCCTTTCAGCGCCACTTTCTTTGTGAGCTTGCCGGACAGAATCACCTTGGCCGACAGCGCATCGCCCGGCACCATGCCAGCCTGCTTGAGCAGCAACAGGTCGACATCGCCAGCCGGCAGCTTCTCCAGATCCGACAGGCGCACTTCAACATTGCGCGCGCGCGTCAGCGAGGTGAAGCCGCGCTTGGGCAAGCGGCGTTGCAGCGGCATCTGGCCGCCTTCGAAACCGGTTTTGTGGAAGCCGCCGGAACGGGAGGTCTGGCCCTTGTGGCCACGGCCCGCAGTCTTGCCCAGGCCGCTGCCGATGCCGCGCCCGACGCGGCGCTTGGCGTGCTTGGCGCCCGCCGCGGGTTTCAGATTATTGAGTTCCATTTAGCCCTCACACTTCACGAGGTAGCTGACCTTGTTGATCATGCCGCGCACCGCGGGCGTATCTTCAAGCTCGACGGTATGGTTGCGGCGGCGCAGCCCCAGGCCGCGCACGGTGGCACGGTGATCCTGCTTGGTGCCCATGAGGCCCTTCACCAGCGTGACTTTGATTGTCTTCTCGGCCATGGCTTACCCCAGGATTTCCTCGACGGACTTGCCGCGCTTGGCCGCAATTTCCGACGCCGTGTTCATCTTGGTCAGGCCGTCCAGCGTCGCCCGCACGACGTTGTACGGGTTGGTCGAACCGAGGATCTTGGCCAGTACATCGGTCACGCCCATCACCTCGAACACGGCGCGCATCGGACCGCCGGCAATGATGCCGGTACCGGCCGAGGCAGGCTGCATCAGCACCTTGGAGGCGCCGTGACGGCCGACCACCGGGTGCTGCAGCGTCCCGTTCTTGAGGGAGACCTTGACCATCTTGCGACGCGCCTCGTCCATTGCCTTCTGCACGGCAACCGGCACTTCGCGCGACTTGCCCTTGCCCATGCCGACGCTGCCGTCCCCATCGCCGACCACGGTGAGCGCGGCGAAGCCGAGAATGCGGCCTCCTTTCACCACCTTGGTGACGCGGTTGATGGAGACCATCTTCTCGCGCAGACCGTCATCGCGTTCTTCGGCGACCTGCGGCTTCCTGGATTGCGGTTTTGCCATTCTCGCTAACCTCGCTTAAAACTTGAGTCCGCCTTCACGCGCGGCCTCCGCCAGCGCCTTGACGCGGCCGTGGTACATGAAGCCGGAGCGGTCGAACGCCACGCTCTCGACGCCCGCTGCCTTGGCGCGCTCGGCAATCAGCTTGCCGACCAGCGTCGCCGCCTTGACGTTGCCGCCACTGGGCACCTGCTTGCGCACTTCGTCCTCGACCGTGGATGCCGCGGCGAGCACATTCGAGCCGCTGCCGTCGATGATCTGGGCATAGATGTGGCAGTTGGAGCGGTGCACGCAGAGGCGCGCCGCTTTTAGTTCAGCAATCTTGGCCCGGGTTTTGCGAGCCCTGCGCAAACGCGTCTGCTTCTTGTCCATTGCGGTACCCTTACTTCTTCTTCGTTTCTTTCAGGATGACGGTCTCGTCCGCGTAACGCACGCCCTTGCCCTTATAGGGCTCGGGCGGACGATAGCCGCGCACTTCCGCCGCCACCTGACCCACGACCTGTTTGTCGATGCCCTTGATGACGACTTCCGTCTGCGTGGGCGTCTCGACCTTGATTCCCGCCGGCATGTCGTGCACCACCGGGTGCGAGAAACCGAGCGTCAGATTCAGCTTGGCGCCCTGCGCCTGCGCGCGGTAGCCGACGCCGACCAGGGTCAGTTTTCTCTCGAAGCCCTTGGTCACTCCCGTCACCATGTTGGCGACCAGGGCACGCATGGTGCCGGACTGGGCGCTTGCATCGGGCGCGCCATCAACGGCCTTGCACAACAGGGTCTCGCCTGCGCGCTCGATGCTTACCGACGGGTGCACCGCCTGCCTGAGCACGCCGAGCGGACCCTTGATGCTGATTTCGGCCGCCGCCAACGTCACTTCGACGCCCTTGGGCAGATCAACCGGATATTTAGCGATACGTGACATTGTCTTGCCCCCTTACGCCACGATGCACAGCACTTCGCCGCCGACGTTGGTGGCGCGTGCCTTGCGGTCCGTCATCACGCCCTTCGGCGTCGACACGATGGCGATGCCCAAGCCGTTCATGACGCGGGGCAGATCATCCGACCCCTTGTACACGCGCAGTCCCGGGCGCGAAACGCGTTCGATGCGCTCGATCACCGGGCGGCCGGCGTAGTACTTGAGGGCGATGTCCAGTTGCGACTTGCCTTCTGCATCGCGCACGGCGAAGTCGTCGATGTAGCCCTCGTCCTTCAGCACGTGGGCAATCGCCACCTTGACCTTGGACGACGGCATGGCTACGGAGGTTTTCTGGGCCATCTGCGCGTTGCGGATACGCGTCAGCATATCGGCGATGGGATCAGTCATGCTCATATTCTGACTCCTGTTACCAGCTGGCCTTGATGATGCCCGGCACTTCGCCGCGCATGGCCGCTTCGCGCAGCTTGAGGCGGCAGAGGCCGAATTTGCGGAAATAGCCACGCGGCCGGCCGGTCAGCTCGCAGCGATTGCGCTGGCGAACGGGGCTGGCGTCCCGCGGCAGCTGCTGCAGCTTCAGGCGCGCCTCCATGCGCTCCTCTTCGGAGAGCTTGGCGTTGTTGATCTGCACGTTCAGCCCGGCCCGCTTGGCGGCGAACTTCGCCACCATCTTGGCGCGCTTGGCTTCGCGATTTATCAATGCACGTTTCGCCATGTTTCCCTCAATTCTTGAACGGGAACTTGAAAGCGGCGAGCAGGGCGCGCGCTTCCTCGTCGGATTTTGCGGTTGTCGTGATGCTGATGTTCATGCCGCGCAGGGCGTCGATCTTGTCGTACTCGATCTCGGGGAAGATGATCTGTTCCTTGACGCCCAGGTTGTAGTTGCCGCGGCCGTCGAAGGCCTTGCCGGAAATGCCGCGGAAGTCGCGAATGCGCGGCAGGGCAATGCTCACCAGTCGGTCGAGGAATTCGTACATGTGCGCGCCGCGCAGCGTCACCATGCATCCGATCGGATAGCCCTCGCGGACCTTGAAGCCGGCGATCGATTTCTTGGCCTTGGTGGTCACCGGCTTCTGGCCGGCGATCTTGGTCATGTCGCCTACCGCATGCTCCAGCACCTTCTTGTCGCCGATCGCCTCGCCCACGCCCATGTTGAGCGTAATCTTGGTGATGCGCGGCACCTCCATGACCGACTTGTAGTTGAACTGCTTGGTCAGTTCGCCGACAACGGTCTGTTTGTAGTATTCCTGCAAGCGCGCCATAACTGTTCCTTACGCTTCCACGTTTTCGCCGTTCGACTTGAACACGCGAACCTTGCGGCCGCCGTCCAGGGTCTTGAAGCCGACGCGATCCGCCTTCTGTGTCGCCGGGTTGAACAGCGCCACGTTGGAGACATGAATCGGCATCTCCTTGTCGACGATGCCACCGGGTTGTCCCTTGACCGGATTCGGCTTGGTATGCTTCTTGACGCGATTAACACCCTCGATCAGGACATGCTCGTCGTCCACGCGACGCAGCACGGTGCCGCGCTTTCCCTTGTCCTTGCCCGTGATGACGATAACGTCATCGCCTTTGCGAATCTTGTTCATGGCCAATTCCTCAGAGAACCTCGGGAGCCAGCGAGACGATCTTCATGAATCGTTCGTTGCGCAGCTCGCGCGTCACCGGGCCGAAGATACGGGTGCCGATCGGCTCAAGCTTGTTGTTGAGCAGGACCGCGGCGTTGCCGTCGAACTTGACAAGCGAACCGTCCGGGCGACGTACGCCCTTGGCGGTACGCACCACCACCGCGTTATAGATCTCGCCCTTCTTGACGCGGCCACGCGGCGCGGCATCCTTGACGCTGACCTTGATCACATCGCCGATGCCGGCATAGCGGCGTTTGGAACCGCCCAGTACCTTGATGCACATGACTGAACGCGCGCCAGTGTTATCGGCGACATTCAGCACCGTCTGCATTTGAATCATTTTTCAATTCTCCAACTTAATCGCGGCTGCGCCGCGGTCAGTCTTGGAACCCGTCCGGGTCGATCCCGCCAAATTTGCCGGCGGGCGTTGTTCATACTATCCAGTCCGGCACCAAGGCTGCCGGGCGAAGGAAAAGAGCCCGTGATTCTAGCGGCTTTCGCCGCCAATGTAAATCACTTGCTTCAGATCGCCCGTGCTTTTTCCACCACACGGGTCACGCGCCAGGCCTTGGTCTTGGAGATCGGCGCGCATTCCTCGATCTGCACCGTATCACCGGCAGCCGCCTCCAGCCCCTCGATGTGGGCGTGGTATTTGCGCGAGCGCATCATGATCTTGCCGATCACCGGATGCTTGACGCGGCGCTCGACCAGGACCGTGACGGTCTTCTGCATCTTGTCGCTGACGACGCGGCCGGTCAGGGTGCGCCGCACTTTCTGGGTTGCTTCGCTCATTTCGCTGTCGCCTTTTCACGCAGGAGGGTTTTCACGCGCGCGATATCCTTGCGCACCTTGCCCAACTGGCTCGTGTTGGAGAGCTGCTGGGTGGCAAGCTGCATGCGCATGGAAAACTGCGCCTTGCGGAGCTCAATGAGTTCCTTGTCCAGTTCGGCCGTATCCTTGGCCCTGAGTTCTTTCGCCTTCATCATCAACCTCCAACCTGGCGCACGACAAAGGTCGTTTCGATCGGCAGCTTGGCCGCCGCGAGCGCGAATGCCTCACGCGCCAGGACCTCGTCTACGCCGTCCATTTCATAAATCACCTTGCCCGGCTGGATCTCGGCCACGTAGTACTCCGGGTTGCCCTTGCCGTTGCCCATGCGGACTTCGGCCGGCTTCTTGGAAACGGGCTTGTCCGGGAACACGCGGATCCAGACGCGTCCGCCACGCTTGATGTGGCGCGTCATGGCGCGGCGCGCGGCCTCGATCTGGCGCGCCGTCAGGCGGCCCCGGCCGACGGCCTTGAGGCCGTACTCGCCGAAGCTGACCTTGGTGCCGCGGGTGGCGATGCCCTTGTTGCGGCCCTTCTGTTCCTTGCGATACTTCCTGCGTGCAGGTTG
>PNJM01000040.1 GCA_013821865.1 Rhodocyclaceae bacterium | reverse complement strand
GCAGAAGACGATGGTCTTTGCGTAACGGTCGGTGGCCTTGAGGAACTCGGTGATCTTGGCGGCGACGACGGCGGTGCGCTTTTCGAGGATCAAATTACGGTCGAAGTCGGATTCGTTGTATTCGCGGTCTTCGATGAGCCGGCCGTACTTGTCGGTCTTGCCTGTCTCCGGCCGCCAGCCGTCGAGGTCCTTGTCGAGGCCGATGCGCACCACCTTGTAGGGCGCGAGAAAGCCGTCGGAGATGCCCTGCCGCAGCGAGTAGGTGTAGAGCGGGTCGCCGAAGTAATGGATGTTGGAAACGTCCCGCGTCTCCTTCGGCGTGGCGGTGAGGCCGATCTGCGTCGCCGACGAGAAGTAGGTCAGCACGTCGTGCCAGGCGGCGTCTTCCGCCGCGCTGCTGCGGTGGCATTCGTCGATGATGACCAGATCGAAGAAATCGGGCGAGAACTGCTTGTAGATGTTCTTCTCTTCCTCAGTGCCGGTCACCGCCTGGTAGAGCGACAGGTAGATTTCATACGACTTGTCGACCAGGCGATTGGTGATCTTGGTCATCGCCTGGCCGAAGGGCTTGAAGTCGTTGGTCTTGGTCTGGTCGGCGAGGATGTTGCGATCGACGAGAAACAGGATGCGCTTCTTGGCGCCCGACTTCCACAGGCGCCAGATGATCTGGAAGGCAGTGTAGGTCTTGCCGGTGCCGGTGGCCATGACCAGCAGGATGCGGTTCTCGCCACGGGCGATGGCCTCGACCGTGCGATTGATGGCGACAAGCTGGTAGTAGCGCGGCGCCTTGCCGGAGCCGTCGTCATAGTAATCCTGGGCGGTGATGGTTTCCTGCGCCGGGTTGTAGCCCTTGCCCTTGCAGTAGCGACTCCAAAGCTCCTCGGGCGAAGGGAACTGGTCGAGACGGAGTTCGCGTTCCACGACATCGCTGGCGCCGGTGCGGTCGTGCTCCAGAAAGCCGTCGCCGTTGGAGCTGTAGGCAAACGGAACGTCGAGGATTTCCGCATAGTCCAGTGCCTGCTGCATCCCCGCGCCTACAGTGTGCTTGTTGTCCTTGGCCTCGACTACCGCGATGGGGATGTTGGGCTTGTAGAACAGCAGGTAGTCGACCTTCTTGGCCTCGCCACGCTTCACGGTCTTGCCGCGCACGATGACGCGACCTTTGGTGAAGTATATTTCCTCACGGAGCTGGGTCATCGCGTCCCACTTTTCGCCGCTCGCGCCGACGATGGCGGGAGTGATGAACTTGGTGCGGATGTCGGCCTCGGTGAGTTCCTTCTTGTTCAATCGATAGCTTCCTGTTTGCGATGCACCGACAGAGCCGGCTTGGCTGGACTGGTCGTCGTTGATGCTTCCAAGTGGAATATTATCAGCCTTACCGTCAGCGTCGGAATTTCGGTGGCTACCGATTGGCGCGTAAATGCGGGTGAACCATCCGACTTTCGCCTTTGAAGTGCTCGATCAATTGCATCTGCCTTTTCGGATAGGGCCAGCCCTACTTGATCGAGAGGAGACATTCAATCTTCGTTGAAACGCCAATGTCCTGAGGAAGAACTGACGCCTGATCGGCCTGAACGGTCATTGGACGACTGCTGTTTGAGCGACAGCAACAATGCGTATTGCCGCCATTCCGTTTGTACAGCTACGCGGGAAATTCATACGTTTCGGGTTCAGGTGCGACACGGGCGTCGCACCTGAACCCGAACCCGATGTCGACGACTACCGCTGTTCAAGTCGCTCGGCCAGCACGGCATCAACCGAAATCCGCCCAGCGCCGCTGACCAGCAGGGATACGGTGACGGCCAGCAAGGCGAGGCCGAACTCGATGCCGTTATTGCTCATGAACAGTCCGTTGCCGATATGCACGCTCAAAATGGCGACCAGCATGGTGAAGCCCAGCACGGCCGCGGCGGGGCGAACCAGAAGACCCAGGAGCAAGGCCAGACCGCCGAAGAACTCTGCACCGCCGGCCAGCGCGGCCATCAACATACCCGGCTCGATGCCGATCGAGGCCATCCATTTGCCGGTGCCTTCGAGGCCGTAGCCGCCAAACCAGCCGAACAATTTCTGCGCGCCATGGGCGGCGAAGATGATGCCGACCGGTATGCGAAGGGCGAGTGGAGACAGCCCGGCAGTGGTGGCAACAAGGTGCTTGATGATCGAGGTCTTCATGGTTTTTCTCCTGGGTTCAGTTCAAAAAAAGTCTCAACTCTTGCGGATAAATGTCGGCGCGATGCTGGTACCGAGTCCGGCGCCGTAGCCGAGGTAGATGTTCAGCCCAGCCAGCGGTTCGAGGTAACGCGCGTTCTTGAGGCCGCCGGCATCGATGGTCTCGAAGCCCATGCTGTCGGCCAACTGGCGCGCCGCTTCCTTGGCCGCCGGACTGTCGCTGGCCAGAAACACGCTGACCTTGCGGCCACTGCCGAAATCGGCCCCCTCGGCCAGCACTGACGCGAAGACAGTATTGAACGCCTTGACCACTTCGGCGCCCGGCACCGCCCTGGCGATTTCCTCGCTGGCCGAGGTGCTGTGGCCGAGCGTTAGGCCCATGTAGTCGGCAGTCAGCGGGTTGGTGATGTCGATCACCACCTTGCCTTGCAGATTGCCGACCGAGCGCAGCGCGGCAATGGCATCGTCGAAGCCGGTCGCCAGCACCACGACATCAGCGCCGGTCGCGGCGTTGCCGGCATTGACTGCCACAGCGCCGGGGTGGGCGGCGGCAACGGTCCGCGCCTTGTCGAGGTTGCGTGCGGTGACGCTGACCTGGTGGCCGGCACGGGTGAGTTGCTTGACGAAGGCCGAGCCCATGTTGCCGGCACCAATAACGGTAACTTTCATGATGATTCCTTTCTGAGTGGTGGTAGAAGTGAAGCTTTGCCGTCGCTTGCTTGCTGCTCGCTTGGCATGGATGAAACTTTATAGAACCGATTAAGATTGATAAACTGGCCTCAGTGGCATGGATCGTTCCGATATACGAGACAATCACGGGCAATGAACAAGCTTTTGCAAATCGAGGTTTTGGTCGAAGTCGTACGTTCCGGCAGCTTCGTCGGTGCCGCCGAGGTGCTCGGCATGTCAAAGGCGGCGGTGTCGCGCCACATCGGAGAGCTCGAAGCACGACTCGGTGTCCGGCTCCTGCAGCGCACGACGCGGCGGCTATCCTTGACCGAGGCGGGGCAGATCTTTCATGCCCGCAGCAAGGACATCCTGGACAGCGTGAGCGAGTCCGAGGACGAGATTTCAACCCAGACTGGTACCGCCAGCGGCCAGTTGCGAATCAGCGCCCCGGTGACTTTTGGAGTGCGCCATCTGGCGCCGCTGTGGGGCGAGTTCCGTCGGCGCCACCCTAGGGTGACGCTGGACATCACGCTGGCCGACCGGGTCGTCGATCTGATCGAGGAGGGCTATGACCTGGCGATCCGGATCGGCCGCCTGAGCAGTTCGACGCTGGTCAGCCGCCGGCTGGCGATCACCCGCATGGTGCTCTGTGCCGCGCCCGACTATCTCGCTGCGCACGGCACACCGCGTCATCCCCACGAACTGGCAGGCCATGAAATCTTGGCCTACAGCTACTGGTCGGACAAGGACGAATGGCGCTTCGACGGCCGGAGGGGGCGGTCAGCGTGCGCACCCAGCCCTGCCTGAGTTCCAACAGCGGCGATACCTGCCGGGCGGCGGCGCTGGCCGGCCAGGGGGTGATCCTGCAACCTTCGTTTGTGGTCGATACGGATCTGGCGGCGGGTACGCTGGTCGAACTGATGCCCGAGTATCGGGCGGTTGAACTGGGTATCTACGCCGTCTATCCGACGCGCAAACATGTCCCGGCCAAGGTGCGGGCGCTGCTCGACTTTCTCGGCGAGAAATTTGGCGACGCGGGACGCTTCAGCTAGGGCGTGCCCGAAAGTCGGCGCTGGCGGAACGGTGAACCGCGCTAGGCTGGATTGCCTTTCGGTAGATTGCGCTTACAGGCCAACGACTCGTTGCGCCCCTTTTGCCCCGGTCGGCTTACTGACTCGCCGGCTTCCCGGTCGCGGCAAGCCAGGCATCGTACCCACCTTGCAAGGGCCGCACTGAAAGATAACCGGCATTGAGCAAATGCCGGGCAGCCTGGACAGCACCGGCATCCTCGGGGCAAGCGCACAGCGTGACGATGGGTCGGGATTTCGGCCAATCGCCGACAGCCTCGCGCAGAAAATCATGTTCGGCGACCTTGGTGCCGGGAATTGGACCGGTCTGTGCAACCATCGTGGCGCCGCGCAGATCAAGCACCAGCGGCGGCTGTTCGGCCTGCATCGCCTCGACCAACTCGCCTGGGGTAATGTGCGGAACGGCGCAGAATTTCCTGAACCGATACTTCTGCCACAGCTTCCATCCCAGCCAGACGCCGAGCATCGCCAGCGCAAGCAGCACGGCGTTGCCGGCGTGCTCTTCCAGGATGACGATGGTGGCTTGCACCGCATCCTTCAGCAGCCAGCCCGCACCCAGAGCCAGCCCGGCCCACAAGCCGGCGCCGGCGCCGGCGGCGAGGAAGAATCCCGGCTGGTTCATGCGCAACGCGCCAGCAATCGGTGGCGCCACCGTCGAGAAGCCGGGAATGAACTTGGCCACGACGAGGGATGACATGCCCCAGCGAATGAAGCGCGCCTCGGTTTGGCTAACGCAGGAGGCGGGGTTGATGGAGAGTTTGCACAAGCCCGACAACACGCGGTAGCCAAAGAGTTTGCCCGACCAATACCAGACCCAGTCGGCAATTACCGAAGCGAGGACGGCAGCAGCCAGCACCTTGCCCAGTTCGCCCGGCGTCGCCATCAGGCTGCCGGCCAGCAGCAAGGTCGGCACCGCCGGCACCGGAAGCCCGATCTGTTGCAGAAACACGTTCACGAATACCAGCGTGACAGCGTCCTGGCGCAAGGTTTCGCTAATCTGTACCAACTCCACCGCAAACTCCCGCTGACACTCACTTCGACGCGCCTCAACCTTGCTCGCCAGAGCTTGCCTCTGGCAAATGGTGCTCCGGCGAGTTCAAGGATACAGCAGTCGTTCGGATGGCCGCATTCCGAAGTCATCGAGTTGCGGTAGTTGGTCGGCAGAACTCAGTGGTCACCGACACCTAGCCGAAGGGGCCACTGAGCGCTGCGTGCCTTGGCGGTCAGTTTGCTCCTCCACAGCGGTCGTTGAGCTAAACCCAAGTGCTGGGAAGTTGCCTTCTACGAAGCGGACGTTGGCGATCCTTGGCTCTCGGCTTACTCTGGTCGTTAAGGAACTTCGGCTGTCAAGCCATTGTCGCCAATATGGCCGGTGGTGACCCACTCTCGCCGGCACCTAGTATCCGGCGAACTTCGTGTTGTTCCGTTTTGATTGATTGGGGTTGTGAAGTTTCTCGAGGGCTAATGTTCACGC
Source organism: Rhodocyclaceae bacterium (assembly GCA_013821865.1). Lineage (GTDB taxonomy): Bacteria > Pseudomonadota > Gammaproteobacteria > Burkholderiales > Rhodocyclaceae > Desulfobacillus. The sequence goes on along the minus strand of PNJM01000040.1, from coordinate 8,790 downwards.
ATCAACTGCAATCAGCACATCGGATTGAGATTCAGCAATTACGTGCTGTGTAACACTGCCGAGCAGCAACTCTTCCGTAACGCTGGTGCCATGCTTTCCCATCACGATGAGGTCGCAGCCAAGCTCCTGTTCTTGCGCGATCGCTTGTTGCGAAGGATCGCCATGCAGGACAAGTGGTGTGTAGTCACCGACTTCCAGTTCGGCCATACGGGCAAGGTGGTGCATGCGCTTCATGGCGTCATTTCGTGCCGCCACCCGGTAACGTGCAATCACATCATCTTCGACGCCAGCAAATCTAAGTTTTGATTCGAAGGGAACTTCGAAGGCGTGAAGCAGGACGATATCTGCATCGGGGGCCACCAACCGGCCAAGACGGATCGATTTTTCAGAGACAGGAGAAAAATCGATGGGAATCAGCAATCGACGATAGGGTGCGTAAGGCGGTTGCTTGACCATAAGTATGGGATGCCGAATGGCTTTGCGCAGCAGTCGGGATGCCGTGGATCCCAGCAGCAAGTGACGCAAGTAGTCCTCACCGCGTACGCCGAGGATCAGCAGATCCGCCTCGAGGGCATCCGCGTTGGCGACAATCGAGGCCAGTGGCGCGCCGGAGACGATCAGTGCGTCGGCGGTCACACCCTGATTGTGGGTGGGATCCGCCAATGAGGTCGCCAGCAATTTCCGTGCGTTATTCTCAAGTTTCTGCTTCACCTCGACCGTGTCGTCTCCGATCAGTTCGCGCAGCGCGTCGATTGCATCGAGCTCGATGGCGTGCATGACACTGTATGACGCCCCCGTGGTGGCGGCAATCCTGAACCCACGGTCAACTGCATGACGCGACGGGGCCGAGAGATCGGTAGCGGCCAAAAGCCGTTTCAGTTTGACCATGTTCAAATTTCTCCCGCTTGAATGCTGCTATCTTTCCACAGACAAGTTCGACAATCCAACAAATGGGCCATGCATAACGATACACGGAGATACCTCTCTGATGACTGAAACCCAGATTATTGGTTCCCGGCAAGAGGGTTGGCACAGCCTGGCTCATGAAGATGTCTTGCGGGCGCTGCGAACCGAACCGGGTGGCCTGGCAGACTCCGAGGTGCGCGTACGAATGGCGCGGTACGGGCCGAATCGGCTGACGCCGCCCAAGCGCCGTAGCGTGTTGCAGCGGCTGCTGATGCAGTTCCACAACATATTGCTCTATGTGATGCTGGGGGCCGCCGTCATCACGGCCTTTCTGCACCATTGGGTCGATACGGGCGTGTTGCTCGCCGCAGTGGTGATCAACGCCATCATCGGATTCATCCAGGAAGACAAGGCCGAGGCCGCGCTCGATGCCATTCGTGCGATGCTGTCTCCCCATGCTACGGTAATTCGTGCCGGCAGCCGGCGCGAAATCGACGCCACCGACCTAGTGCCGGGCGATTTGGTATTCCTCGTCTCGGGCGACCGTGTTCCGGCAGACCTGCGTCTGGTTTCGGTCACGGATCTCCGCGTCGAAGAGGCCGCGCTGACCGGCGAGTCGATGCCGGTGGACAAGAGCACCGACGCCGTCGGCGCCGATGCCCCGCTGGGCGACCGTTACGACATGGCCTATTCGGGCACCATGGTGGTCTATGGCCAGGCCACAGGCGTTGTGGTTGCGACAGGCGCCATGACCGAGTTGGGCAAAATCAATGAAATGCTCACCGGCATCCAGAGCCTGACGACACCACTGCTGCGCCAGATAGACCGCTTCGGCCGCGTATTGGCGTTGACCATTCTAGGGATGTCCGCGGTTACCTTTGTGCTGGGTACGATGTGGCGCGACCATGCCCCCGAGGAAATGTTCATGATGGTCGTGGCGCTGACGGCCTCGGCGATTCCCGAGGGATTGCCGGCGATCATGACCGTAACGCTGGCGCTCGGCGTGCAGCGCATGGCACGCCGCCGCGCGATCATCCGCCACCTGCCCGCCGTCGAAGCGCTCGGATCGGTGACGGTGATCTGCTCGGACAAGACCGGTACGCTGACTCGTAACGAAATGACCGTACAACGCGTAGTCTGCGCAGGGCATGTATTCGATGTCGGCGGAATCGGTTACGCTCCGGTAGGTGATTTCAGTATCGACGGCCGCATCATCGATACCGAACACTACCCGGCGCTGGCCATGGCAATCCGTGCCGGCGTGCTCTGCAACGACGCTCGTCTGCGCCAGGAAGACGACAGCTGGCGCGTGGAAGGTGACCCCACCGAAGGAGCTTTGCTCGTGCTGGGTGGCAAGACCGGGTTCTGGCAGCATGCCGGCGAGACTGCATGGCCGCGACTCGATACAATTCCATTCGAGTCGCAGCATCGATTCATGGCCACGCATCACCGCGATAGCGACGGCGACTCCTGGATTTTCGTCAAGGGGGCCCCTGAGCGAGTTCTCGACATGTGCAGCTTCCAATTGAGCCGCGATGGCGAGCATCCGGTCGATGTCGATACCTGGCGGCGCATGGCAACTGACACGGCAGCACAGGGTTTGCGTCTGCTCGCGCTGGCTTGCAAGCGGGCAGCGCCGGCGGGCGAGCGTTTGAGCGTTTCCGACCTGGAAGATGGATACACGCTGCTGGCACTGGTTGGCATCATCGACCCGCCGCGCAAGGAGGCCATCCGTGCCGTAGGTGACTGCCATCATGCCGGCATCCGCGTCAAGATGATTACCGGCGACCACGCAGAAACGGCGCGTGTGATCGGCGCCCAGCTCGCCATCGGCGTCGGCAAGCCGGCCATTACCGGGGCTGAAGTCGCATTGATGGACGATGCCGCCCTGCGGCGCGTGGCAATGGAAGTCGATGTCTTTGCCCGTGCCAGCCCGGAACACAAACTGCGTCTGGTGCAGGCCCTGCAGGCGGACGGTCAGGTAGTGGCAATGACCGGTGATGGGGTGAATGATGCCCCGGCGCTCAAGTGCGCCGATGTCGGTGTGGCAATGGGCATGAAGGGCACCGAAGCGGCCAAGGAAGCTGCCGACATGGTGCTGGCCGACGACAACTTCGCCACCATCGCATCCGCCGTGCGTGAAGGTCGGGCGGTTTATGACAATTTGAAGAAGTTCATCCTCTTCATGCTGCCGACCAACGGCGGCGAGGCCCTGGTGGTGATTGCCGCCATCCTGTTCGAACTGGCCCTGCCGCTCACCCCGGCGCAGGTGTTGTGGATCAACATGGTCACCTCCAGTACCTTGGGCCTAGCCCTGGCTTTCGAACCGGCTGAGCACGGCATCATGAACCGACGCCCCCGTCCGCCGGGCGAAGCTTTGTTGTCCGCCTTCTTCGTCTGGCGGGTGCTGATGGTTTCCGTCCTGATGATGACCGGTGCGCTGGGCCTGTTCCTGTGGGAACTAGAAATCGGCACCAGCATCGAAACGGCACGAACCATGGCGGTCAACGCGGTGGTCGTGGCGGAAATGTTTTACCTGGTCAATAGCCGCTATATTCTTGCGCCTGTAGCGAACCTGGAAGGGCTGACCGGGAACCGCTACATATTGCTTGCGATAGCGGCCTGCATCCCGCTGCAACTCGCCTACACCCACGCCCCGATGATGCAATCCATCTTTGATTCCACCGACCTGTCGCTTCTTGAATGGGCCAAGGTTCTAGGTGCCGGGCTACTGGTATTCTGCGTTGCAGAGCTGGAAAAGTTTGTGATTCGTCGCACTCGAATTGCGTCGCATCTCGCACTACAAGAGCAATGATCCCGAGCGAGCCTGCGGAATGGACCCGTGAGTCCCAGCCTCGCGTCAAGCGCCCCGCCTGTTGCCGGCCACCGATTTGTCCGCCCTCGCCTATTCCCGGCTACGCAGCATGGCCGCGCGCATCAGCAGTGTCGTGGTGACCGGGGCCGTGATCAGGATGAAAAGGGTGATGAGCAACTCGTGGATTACCAGTCGTTCCGCCAGTGCCGTCGAGGTTAGCATCGAGGCGAGCAGCACGCAGCCGGCGCCTAGCGTGCCGCCCATCGTTGGCGCGTGGATGCGGGCGAAGAAGGAATCCAGGCGCAGCAGCCCGAGCGAGCCGACGAGTGTCAGCAGGCCGCCGCAAATCAGCAACACCGTGGCGGGCAGGGCGGCCCAGAGTGGAACGTCGGCCGCGCTCATGGCTCGATCACCTCGCCGCGCAGGAGGAACTTGGCCATCGCCGTCGAGCCGACGAAGCCGAACAGGGCGATCAGCAGAGCAATGTCGAAATAGATTGCAGCACCGAAACCGATGCCCAGCATGAGGATGGTCAGCATGCCGTTGATGTAGAGCGTGTCGAGCGCGAGGATGCGATCCTGGGCTGCGGGGCCACGCAGCAGGCGGATGAGGGCGCAGACCATGGCCAGCGCGAAACAGGCGAGCGCGAAGTTCACGGCGAAGGGCAGGATGGCATTCATTCGAAGATCCCCATCAGGGGGCGTTCATAGCGGTGTTTGATGGTCCGGACCCAGGCTTCCTCGTCCTGCAGGTCGAGGACGTGCAGCGTGAGCACGTTGGTTGCCGGATCGAGACCGGACCAGACCGTGCCGGGCGTGCCGGTGACGATGATGGACAGCATGGCCAGACCGTGCGGGTCGCGCAGGTCGAGGGGAATCTTGACGAAGCCGATGGTCGGCTGGCGTCGCGTGGCACCGAGAATCACGCGGCCGACATCGATGTTGGAGCGCACGATATCGAGGAACACTTGCCAGCACAGGTGGATGGCGACATGGAGGCGCTGCGGCCAGGCCGGCAGTGGGCGCAGCAGGCGCACGGCGGCACTGACCAGCACGGCGAAGACGAGGCCGAGCAAGACATGGCCGAGCGACAGGCTGTCGTTGAGCAGCAGCCAGACGATGGCCAGCACGACTGGCAGCAGCGGCAGCAGCGGCGGACGCTTCATGGCTGGTCTTTCATGGCCGAGCTCCCGGCAGCACGACGCCGATGTAGGTCGCGGGATCGTGCAGCGCACGCGCCGCCGCCTCGAAGTAGGTCATCGCCGGGCCGGTGCCGAAGGCCAGCGCAAAACACAGCAACAGCAGCCCCGCCACCGGGCCGGCTTCCAGCCATTGCAGGCGCGGAGTCGGTCGCTCGCTGTCCCAGAAGACGCGGATGCCAAGCCGCGACAGCGCGATCAGGCCGGCGAGACCGGACAGCAGCAGGGCGGCAAACAGCAGGCCGGCCTGCAGAGCCGGTGCCGCCGGCGGCGCGGCGATGGCCGCCTTGAGCAGCGCGAACTTGGCGACGAAGCCGGACAACGGCGGCAGGCCGCTGAGCACGGCGGCGCAGGAGAAGAAGGCCAGGCCGAGGAAGGCCATCGCCGCCGGAATGGCGACGCCGGCCATTTCGTCCGAATGTTCCGACTCGTGTCGTTCCTGCAGGCCGAAAGCCTCGAAGCTGATGGCCAGCAGATCGGCGGCGGCGGCGCGGTTACGCTCCGCCATTTCGATCAGCATGAAGAAAGCTCCGCCGCCGAGTACCGAGCTGGTGAGGTAGTAGAGGGCGGGCGCGGTGAGCGTCGTGCCGGTGAAGCCGAAGGCGGCCAGCAGGGTGCCGGAGGAAACGACGACCATGAAGCCGGCGAGACGGTCGAGTTTCTGCGCGGCGAGCACGCCCAGCGTGCCGACAGCAATGGTGGCCAGGCCGCAATAGAACAGCCAGTTGCCCTTGAAAGGCGCCGGCGCGACGTCCTGGCCGAACAGGATGGAAAAACGCAGCAGCGCATACACGCCGACCTTGGTGAGGATGGCGAACACGGCGCCCACTGGCGGAGCGGCGGCGGCATACGCAGCCGGAAGCCAGAAGTTGAGCGGCCAGGCACCGGCCTTGACGAGGAAGACGATGCCGAGCAGGAGCGCGCCGATTTCGAACAGCGCACGCGCATCGGCGTCGAGTCGCGGCACGATGAGTGCCAGTTCGGCCATGTTGAGCGTGCCGGTAACGCCGTAGATCAGGGCGGCGGCGACCAGGAAGACCAGCGAAGCCACCAAGTTGACCACGATGTAGTGCAGGCCCGCCTTGACGCGTGGCGCCCCCGAGCCGTGCAGAGCCAGTCCGTAGGAGGCTGCCAGCAGTACCTCGAAGAAGACGAACAGGTTGAACAGGTCGCCAGTGAGGAAGGCGCCATTGAGCCCCATCAGCAAGAACTGGAACAGGGGCAGGAAGTGGCTGCCGGCACGCTCCCAACGGGCCAGGGCGTAGACCAGCGCGGCTAGGCCGAGGATGGCGGTGAGCGTCAGCATGAGGGCAGCCAGTCGGTCGACCACCAGCGCGATGCCAAAGGGGGCAGCCCAGTTGCCGAGCGCATAGACGACGACGCCGTCCCGCCAGGGCGTGGCGATCCAGCCATCGGTGCCGGCGAGCAGGGCAAGCGCCACCGCCAGTTGCGCCAGTGTGGCGCACAGTGCGAACAGGGCGCGCCAGCCGTGGCGCGCTTCGCCGGAGAACAGCAGCAAGGCCCCGGTCAAGAGCGGCAACAGGATCGGCAGGATGGGCAGGTGCTGAATCATTCGCGCTCCGGCTCGCGGCTGTCCACATGGTCGGTGCCGGAGAGTCCGCGCGCGGCGAGCAAAACGACGAGCAGCAACGCGGTGACGGCGAAGCCGATGACGATGGCGGTCAACACCAGAGCCTGTGGCACCGGGTCGGCGTAGAGCGCCGGATCGGTGCCGCGCGCCGCGTCGATCACCGGCGCCGCGCCGGTGCGCAGCCGGCCCATGCCGAAGATGAACAGGTTGACCGCATAGGACAGCAGTGACAGGCCCATGATGACCTGAAAGGTGCGCGGGCGCAGCAGCAGGTAGATGCCCGAACCCGCCATGACGCCAATGGCGAGGGCGAAAACGACTTCCATCAGCGCGTTTCCCCCGTGGCCGGTTTGTGATGGCTACGCAGCGACTGGTGAGCGATGGCCACCAGCATCAGCACCGTGGCGCCGACCACCAGCATGTAGACCCCGAGGTCGAACAGCAGCACGCTCGACAGATGCAGTTCGCCGATACCGGGCAACGCGCCGTGCCAGGTCTGGCCGGTCAGGAAGGGTGTGCCGACGACGACGGCGCCGATGCCTGCAGCGGCGGCGGCGAGCAGTCCGATCGCGATCCAGTAGAGCGGGTGAATGCGCAGCCGCGATTCCACCCAGATCGCACCGCCAACCATATATTGCAGGATCACCGCGGTGGCCAAGACCAGACCGCCGACGAAGCCGCCGCCCGGCGCATTGTGGCCGCGCAGCAGGAAGAACAGCGACACCAGCATCGCCAGCGGCAGCAGCAGCCTAACCAGCACGGCGGGCAGCATCATGGCCCCGGCGGGCAGCAGCGCCTGTGGGTTGCGTACCGGCGCCGTGTCGCCGTCCTGTTGTTGCTGTTGGTGCGGCAGCGGAATGCTTTCCGGCGCCGGGCGGAAGCGGCGCAGCAGCGCATACACGGTGAGGGCGACGATGCCCAGCACGGTGATTTCGCCGAAGGTGTCGAATCCGCGAAAGTCGATCAGTATGACGTTGACTACGTTGAGGCCGCCGCCTTGTGGCAGCGCCTGCTTGATGAAGAAGGGGGCGATGCCGTCAACGGCAGGACGGGTCAGTACCGCGTAGGCGAGGGCGGCGAGCCCCAGACCGCTGCCGCCCGCCACCAGGATGTCGCGCGAGCGACGCAGGCGCGGCGTGGCGCCTCCGGGACCGGCGATGCTTTCATCGCGGCGCGGCAGCCAGCGCAGGCCGAGCAGGATCAGAACGGTGGTGACGACCTCGACGGTCAGCTGGGTCAGCGCCAGATCGGGGGCCGAGAACCAGACAAAGGTGAGACTGGTCGCCAGCCCTGCACCGCCGGCGAAGGCGACGGCGGCGAAGCGGTGATATTTCGCCTGCCAGGCGACGGCCAGCGCGCAGGCGCCGCCGACGAGCCAGAGTAGCGCGAACGCGGGATCGAGCGGGAGCAGAGGCCGGCTGCCCCAGCCGATGGCGAAGGGCTTCACCAACAAAAGCGCGCCACCTAGCGCAACGACGAAGATGAGCAGCAACTGCATCTGCAGGCGCGACGAGGACAGTCGCCGCAGCGCCCTATCGGCACCGCTGGTCAATGTCGTAAGTGTCACGTCGAACAGGTGGCGGCCGTTAATGGCTTCGAGCAGCGGTACCGTCGTCACGCGCCGCCGGGTGAGGACGGCCACATACAGCGACACGCCGCCGCCGAGGGCGACCAGACTCATCGCCAGGGGTGCGTTGAAACCGTGCCAGACCGCTAGGCTGTAAGTCGGTGCGTTGACACCGAGGATCGCGCCGGTCGCCGTGCGCAGATAGGGGCCGATGACGGGCTCCGGGAAAACACCGACCAGCACGCAGGCAGCGACCAGCAGCGCGCTTGGCAACAGCATCCAGCGGGTCGGTTCGTGCGGCGCGTGCGGCAGGTCTTGCGCCAGCTTGCCGAAGAAAACCCGGTGGATCAGGCGCAGCGAGTAGGCGACGCTGAACACCCCGGCTAGCGTGGCCGCCAGCGGCAGGCCGATGCGCTGCCAGCCGGGGCGGTCGAGGAAGATGGTCTCGGCAAAGAACATTTCCTTCGACAGGAATCCGTTCAACAACGGCACGCCGGCCATCGCCGCCGCTGCGACGACGGCCAGCGCGGCGGTGAGCGGCATGGCGCGCGAAAGGCCGGACAGACGACCGAGGTCACGCGTGCCGGTCTCGTGGTCTACGATGCCGGCAGCCATAAAGAGCGAAGCTTTGAAGGTGGCGTGATTGACAATGTGGAACACGGCGGCGACCAGCGCCAGTTCGCTGTTCATGCCGAGCAGCAGCGTGATGAGGC
>PNJM01000039.1 GCA_013821865.1 Rhodocyclaceae bacterium | reverse complement strand
ACTGAAAAGATATACACTCCTTCAACAGGCTGCTATACTGGCCTGAAATAAAAGAAGTACATCCTCTGCGTCAGCGAAGCCGCCGGGCGACGAACCGGGGCCGTTGGGGTTCCGCAGAGGTTATCGAGGAGGTCATGCCCGATATCTGGACGGCTGCGGCGCTGGCGCTGGTCGCTGCGGCGGTTATTTTTATCCTTTGGCGAATCGCCGCTCTCGACGCGGCGACGAAGGATGTCCCTCCCCGGCTCGAAACGGTTCTTGCCGAGCAGCGCCGTGCGATTCTTTCCGATCTGCATGACGGCCTGCTCAAGCAGGGCGACCGCCTCATCTCTCATGGCGGCGAATCCGCCGACCGCCTGCGCCAATCCACCGCCGCTGAACTGACGCAGACGCGCGATGCGGTGCAGGCGCTCAGGCTCGCGCTGCAGCAGTCGCTGGCCGAGCAGCGCGAGGCCATGATGGCGCGGCTGGCCGAGCAGGCGCGCGCCGACCGGGAGTTGCTGCAATCCGGCCTGGCCAATGCCACGACCCAGCTTTCCGCCAGCATGGAGAGCCTCACCCGCACCATCAACGAACGGCTGGAGCAGATCAGCGGCCGCGTCAGCGAGCGCCTCGACGAGGGCTTCAAGAAGACCAACGAGACCTTCGCCAGCGTGATGGCGCGGCTGGCCACCATCGACGAGGCGCAGAAGAAGATCGACGGCCTCACCACCAATGTCGTCAGCCTGCAGGAACTGCTGGGTGACAAGAAGGCGCGCGGCGCCTTCGGCGAGGTGCAGCTGGAAGCGCTGGTGCGCAACACCCTGCCGCCGGGCAGCTTCGAGTTCCAGTACACGCTCTCCAACGGCACGCGCGCCGATTGCGTGCTGAAGCTGCCGGAGCCGACCGGCCTGGTGGCGGTGGATTCCAAGTTTCCGCTGGAGAACTACCACCGCATGTTCGATAATGACCTGTCCGAGATCGAGCGCCGGGCGGCCCAGACCACTTTCCGCGGCGACCTGCGCAAGCACATCGACGCCATCGCCTCGAAATACATCATCACCAACGAGACTTCCGACGGCGCCGTGATGTTCGTGCCGGCCGAGGCAGTGTTCGCCGAGATCCACGCCTACCACCCCGAGGTGGTCGGCTATGCCATGCAGAAGCGCGTCTGGATCGTTTCGCCGACGACGCTGATGGCGGTGCTCAACACGGCGCGCGCGGTGCTGAAGGACGTCGAGACGCGGCACCAGATCCATATCATCAAGGATGCGCTGGGCAAGCTGTCGAAGGACTTCGCCCGCTTCGACGAGCGCATGCAGCGCCTTGCCACGCACATCGACCAGGCGCAGAAGGACGTGCAGGAGGTCCAGGTCAGCAGCAGGAAGATCAGCGGCCAGTTCGCCCGCATCGAGGGCGTCGAGCTGGACCATTTGCATGAGCCGCCGGCGATCGCCGCGGTCCCCCTGCGCAAGGCGGGGGAGGAGTGATGGGAATGGCCGGAATCCGTTCCCCCCTCCGCGACAGGCCGCTGCGCTGGCTCGGCACGCTGGGCGTGCTGCTTTTCTGCGGCGCGGCGCTGGCTTTCGATCCGGCGGAGGGTGTGCAGTCCGGCGCGATGTTCTGGCTGGCGGGTATTGGCAGCACCGGCGCGCTGGGCGGCTGGCTGGCGTGGAGTTCCCTCTCATCCACGCGATTGCGCGACCAGCTCGGCCTGATCGACACGGCGCTGCGCGGGGTGGATGTCGCCGTGGTCGGCGTCGATGATCGCGGCCATATCTTCTTTGCCAATTCCGCCGCGGCGAAATTGGCCGGCATGGAGCAGACCGAGCTTGCCGGCCATCCGCTGGCGGAGACGTTCCGGTTGCGCAGCGCGGCCGACGGCCAGCCAGTCGGCCTGGAGCAGCTGCGGCAGGCGTGCGGCAAAGGGGCGCCCGCGGTGCGTGCCGTGCTGCGCGATGCCGCCGGCGGCGAGCATGTGCTCGACATCAGTTGCTCCAACGACGACACGGGGCGCCGCCAGGTCAGCTTCCTGGTGATGGAGGACGTCAATGTCCCGCGCGGCATTTCGCTGGAACTGTTCTGGCAGGCCAACCACGATGCGTTGACCGGACTGGTCAACCGGCGCGGCTTCGGCGAGCAGCTCGGCGCTGCCCTGGCCGCCGGCAGGGAGGCGGAGCAGCGGCACACGCTGCTGTTCATCGACCTCGACCGCTTCAAGCTCATCAACGACAGCGGCGGCCACGCCGCCGGCGACGAATTCCTGCGCCAGATCGCGGCCGTGCTGCGCACCCGCGTGCGCAGCAGCGACGTGCTGGCCCGGCTGGGCGGCGACGAATTCGCCGTGCTGCTGCAGGCCTGCCCGGTGGAGCAGGCGCTGCGCATCGCCAATGCCATCCGCATGGAGATCGCCAACTTCCGCTTCGTCTGGCGCGACAAGGTGTTCCATGTCGGCGCCAGCATCGGCCTGGTGGTGCTGTCCGATCCCGAGGCCACGGCCGAGGACGTGATGGAGCAGGCCGACGGGGCCTGCTATGCCGCCAAGGAAGCCGGCCGCGACCAGATCCGCGTGTTCCACGCCAAGGCCACGGGAAGCCATCAGCGCGTTGACATGAACATCGTCGAAACGGTCCACGATGCCATCGAGCGCAACGGCTTCCGGCTGTTCCGCCAGCGCATCGTGGGGCTGCATGAAGAGAACGCCCAGAGCCGGCACTTCGAGCTGCTGCTGCGGCTGGTCGATCGCGAGGGCAAGCTGGTGCCGCCGATGGTCTTCATTCCTTCCGCCGAGCGGCACAACATGATGCAGGCCATCGACCGCTGGGTGCTGCAGAATGCGCTGCCGGCCATCCGCCGCGAGTGCGACGCGGCGACCGGGCCGCTGCCGGTATACGACATCAACCTCTCCGCGGCCAGCATCGCCGACAGCCGTTTCGCGCAGTTCGCGCGCGAGCAGCTGGCGCTGCATGAGGTGCCGGCCGAGACCATCTGCTTCGAAATCACCGAGACGCTGGCCGTCGGCAACCTGACCAAGGCGGCGGAGCTGATTCATGACCTGAAGGCGCTGGGGCTGCGCTTCGCCCTGGACGATTTCGGCGCCGGCATGTGCTCCTTCGCCTACCTCAAGCACCTGCCGGTGGATTACGTGAAGATCGACGGCGCCTTCGTGCGCGACATGCTGGCCGAGCCGATGAACCGCGAGATCGTGCTGGCGATCAACAACATCGCCCACTCGCTGGGCATGAAGACCATCGCCGAGTTCGTCGAGACGGATGGAACGCTTGCGAAATTGCGCGAGATGGGCGTCGATTTCGCCCAGGGCCACGCCGTCGGCCGGCCGTTCTACTTCTCCTGAGCGCGCAGCTTCCCTAGAGGATTGAGATCGTAGCCGCCCAGTTGCGCGGCCAGCGCACGCAAGGACGGGCTGCCGAGGATATCCAGCAGTTTCTGGAACAGCTTGCGGAAGTAGATCTGGCGCGGCAGGACGAAATCGAACGACTCGTTTCCCAGCGCGACGAACTCCAGCCCGAATTCCCCCGCCGCGCTGCGCGTGCCCGGCGCGCAATCCGCCGCGCCGCCGCGCACCAGGAAGGCCGCGTCCCGCTCGTTGACGGCGTGCCGGCTCACCTGAAGGCCGCCGGCATTTTCTCCTGCAAAGGTTTCGAAAAAAGCCTGCGAACCGGCGCCCGCATGGCGCATGGCCCAGCGCAGTTCCGGATTGGCAAGATCGAATCCCGCCAGCCCGGGCCGCAGCATGACGCCCTGCTCGCGCAGGGCCATCTGCACGAGGATCCATTGTCCATGGCCCGGGTATTCCGCGACGAGGCGGGCATGGTTGCCCTCGGCCGCATCGGCCGGCCCCCAGTGGATGGTGGCGACGCCGGCCTGCCGCCGCGAGAGCTTGTCCAGGCCAAGCCGGGTGCCGCCCGGGCAGTAGGCGATCAGGCCTTCGGCGCCGACATCGGCGGCGAGGCGCGAGATGGCATGGGCCAGCAGCGGATCATCGCTTCCGGCAACGATGAGGCGGTCGGAGAGGGCGCCGCCGTGCGCCGTTTCGAGCAGCCACTGGTCGAGCAGGATGCGCGGGAACAGCCATTTGCCGGTGGCGCGTGTGGCGGGAATCTGCCCTTCCTGGATCAGGGCGTAGATCTTCTTTTCGTTGAGGTGCAGGTATTCCGCGGCCTGCCTGACGGTGAGGTAGGTTTCCTCGGCGGCGCTGCGTTCCGCCATCAGGCCAGCCCCTCCATCGACTGCACCAGCACCGGTTCGCCCGGCTCGATGTTGCCGCGCTCAAGCTCGATGACGATGAGGCAATTGGCTTCCGACATCGAACTGAGGATGCCCGAGCCCTGGGCGCCGGTGGCACGCACCTTCCATTCGCCGTTTTCGCGGAACAGGACGCCGCGCTGGAATTCGGTGCGGCCGGGCCGCTTCTTGAGCGGCGTGACGCAGGGCACGCGGAATTGCGGCAGCGGTTCGACGGGCGAAATACCCATCAGCTTCTGCAGCGCATCGCGCACGAACTCGTAGAAAGTGACCATCACGGCGACCGGGTTGCCGGGCAGGCCGAACAGCCATGCCGAATTTTCGCCGCTTCCGATCTTGCCGAACGCCATGGGCCGGCCCGGCCGCATGGCGATTTTCCAGAATGCGACTTCGCCGAGCTGCGTCATCAGTCCGCGGATGAAATCGGCTTCGCCCACCGAGACGCCCCCGCTGGTGATGATGGCGTCGGCACGGGCCGCCGCTTCCTTGAACGCGGCCTCGATCGCCTCGGGGCTGTCGCGCACCACGCCGAGGTCGATCACCTCGCAGCCCAGGCGCGTCAGCATGCCGAAAATGGTGTAGCGGTTGCTGTCGTACACCTCGCCTTCCCTGAGCGGCGTGCCGATCGAGCAGAGTTCGTCGCCGGTCGAGAAAAAGGCGACGCGCAGGCGGCGCTTCACCGTCACCTCGCCGATGCCGAGCGAGGCGATCAGCCCCAGTTCGGCGGGACGGATCAGCTTGCCTTCGCGCAGGGCCGGCGCACCTTCGCGCAGGTCCTCGCCGGCGCGGCGCACGTTCTGTCCCTGCCGCTGCTTCGGCGGAATGGTTACGGCGTCGGCCGTTGCTTTTACGACCTCCTGGATGACGACGGTGTCGGTGCCTTCGGGAATGACGCCGCCCGTCATGATGCGCACGCACTGGCCGGGAGGGACCTTGCCCTCGAAGCCGCGGCCGGCGAAGGCGGTGCCGGCGAGCTTCAGCACAGTCTCGCCTTCCGGCGCGAGGTCGGCATGGCGCACGGCGTAGCCGTCCATGGCGGAATTGTCGTGGCCCGGCACGTTCATCGTGGAGATGACGTCTTCGGCGAGCACGCGGCCGAGCGTGTCGCGCACGGGCAGCCTCTCGCTGCCGGCGACCGGCGCGACCAGGTCGAGAATGATCTCCCGCGCCCGCTCGACGCTGAGAGATTCCGGATCGCCAGGGTTGGATGGGTCGGTGCAGGAGAGGGCTTGCAAAAGCGATGTCATGGTTCGAGTTGGTTCAGTTCTTCAAGCGTGTTGATGTTGGCGAAGGCGCCCTCGTCCTCGAAGGGCACCTCGACCACTTTCAGGGCGGCGTACCAGGCGTCGATCTTGCGTCCGCCCGATTCGAGGAAGGCGGTCAGACCCTCCAGAACCTCGCGCCGCACCAGCGAAAACACCGGGTGCGCCTGGTCGCCGGTTTTGGCCACGGCAAGGCTGGCGTCGCGTTCGTTCAGCGCGCCGAGCAGCCGCGCCACCAGATCATCCGGCAGGAACGGCGAATCGCAGGGTACCGTCACGAGCAGCGGCGTCTCCGCCGCCAGCAGGCCCGTGTGCAGGCCGGCGAGCGGGCCGGCGAAGCCGCCGATGCGGTCGGGCATGACGGGATAGCCGAAGGCCGCATAGGTTTCGATGTTCTGGTTGGCGTTGATGAGCAGGGCGTCCACCTGCGGCGCGAGGCGCTCGATGGACCATACCGCCATCGGCTTGCCGCGGAAAGGCTGCAGGCCCTTGTCGCGCCCGCCCATGCGGCGACCCATGCCGCCGGCAAGGATGAGGCCGGTGATCTTCATGCGGGAGCAGGCGCGGCGGCCTTGCGGAAGCGCTGGTGGCCGGTGAACAACAGGTAATGCTTGCCCTGTGAGCGGCCGATCATGGTGATGCCGATCTTCTTGGCGATATCGTAGCCCATCTGCGTCAGGCCCGAGCGGGAGACGAGGAAGGGGATGCCCATCTGCGCCGTCTTGATGACCATTTCCGAGGTGAGGCGGCCGGTGGTGTAGAACACCTTGTCGCCCCCTTCGAGGCCGTCCAGCCACATGCGGCCGGCGATGGCGTCCACTGCGTTGTGGCGGCCGATGTCCTCGATGAACATCAGGATGTCCGCGCCCTGCGCCAGCGCGCAGCCATGCACCGCGCCGGCCTGCTTGTAGATCGATTCGTGGCGCCGCACCGAATCGAGCAGGCCGTACAGCGTGTCCTCGTCGAGGCACGTATCCTCCGGGAGCCTGACCTTGTCGAGCTCGTCCATGAGATTGCCGAACATGGTGCCCTGGCCGCAGCCGGTGGTGACGGTGCGTTTCTCCATGCGGCCATCGAGGTCGTCGACCTGGACGTGCGTGGTGACGGCGACCGAGTCGGTCTCCCAGTCGACCTGGACGGCCGCAATGTCCTCCAGGCGGGAAACCAGGCGCTGGTTGCGCAAATAGCCGATGGCCAGCGCCTCGGGCGCGGCGCCCAGCGTCATCAGCGTGACAATCTCGCGCTTGTCGAGATACAGCGTCAGGGGGTGTTCGCCGGCGATCTGCGTCGGCACCGCCTCGCCGCATTCGTTGATGGCGGCGATGGTGATGGTGGCCGGCCGGGCGGCGTCGGTGAGTTGCGGGCGGTAGGGCATCAGCCCCCCGTCATCGACATGAAGCGGACGACCTTCGGGTTCTGCATCTGCTCGTTGAAATCGTGGCCCTTGGGCTTGATGCCCATGGAGTCGACAATGGCCTGGCGCAGCGGCGCATCGTCGCCCGGATTGCCGCGCAGCACCGGCATGAGGGCCAGCGCGTCGTTCTGCCCGAGGCAGGGGTACAGCTCGCCCTTGCAGGTGATGCGCACCCGGTTGCAGCTGTCGCAGAAGTTATGAGAGTGGGGCGAGATAAAGCCCACTTTCGTTTCGGTGCCGGGGATGCGCCAGTAGCGCGCCGGGCCGCCGGTGCTCTCGGCCGAACTGACCAGTTCGAAATGGCTGCGCAGCAGCGCCATGGCGTCGTCGCTGCTGAAATAGGTGTCGGCGCGCGGGTGGTCGACCGTGCCCAGCGGCATTTCCTCGATGAAGGAGATGTCGATCCCCTTGTCGACGGCGAATTGCACCAGATCGCAGAACTCGTCGTCGTTCTCGCCGCGCATCATCACGGTGTTGAGCTTGATGCCTGAGAAGCCCGCGGCGCGCGCCGCGTCGATGCCGCGCAGCACCTTGGAAATGTCGCCGACGCGGGTGATGGCCTTGAAGCGCTCGGCATTCAGCGTGTCGAGGCTGATATTCACGCGCTTCACGCCGGCATCGCGCATTTCGGCGGCGTAGCGGTCGAGCTGCGAGCCGTTGGTGGTGACGACCAGTTCCTTCAGGCCTTCGAGCCGGCCGATCTGCCGGAGCAGCCACATCGCGTTGCGCCGTACCAGCGGTTCGCCGCCGGTGATGCGCACCTTGGTCACGCCCATGCCGGTGAAGGTACGCGCGATGCGCAGGCATTCCTCCAGGCTCAGCACTTGCTCGCGCGAGAGGAACTCCATTTCCTCCGCCATGCAGTAGAAGCAGCGGAAGTCGCAGCGATCCGTGATGGAGAGCCGGATATAGGTGATGTGACGGCCGTATTTGTCCACCAGGGTGCCGGGAGCGTGGGCCGAAGTGGCGGGCGTGGTGGGCGGCACGAACCCCTGCAATTCCTGCGGCACGGCTTCAGGTGTCAGCGATTCATTTCTCAACTTCTTTGCCTTTGAAAATGAGATTGACTACCATCCAATAATAGACTGAATATAGCAAGTGTCGTTCCAGCCGCCTTGTCGCAGACCAGGAAAATAGCCTTTGGAAATGACCAGAACAGATATCCCCCCCCGCCTCGACGGGAGCATCAATCTCGCCGTGATTATGGAACGGAAGGTGCTCGCCAACAAGTGGGCGGACTTCCAGTGGGAAGCGGTCGGGATTGTGCCGGATGAAGGAATGGATCCCGCCCCGCGCCGCATCTACGAGGATGGGCGGCGCGCGCAATGGCTCCATGCCGGCTTCGCCATCGAGCTGTTTACCGACGAGGCGGAGTTCTATTTCGCCAACATCACCGCCCCCGAGCCGCGGGTTTTCGTCCTCTGGCGGCTGGATGACGAGCTGGCGCGGCCGGCACTGGTTACGGTGAGCTACGGCGTGGCGGCGCGCATGATGGATGCCGGCGAACAGGTAGACGGCGTACCCATGCCTGACGAGATCCGTGTCTGGGTGGCGGAATTCGTTGCCCGCCACTACCAGCCCGAAGCCAGGAAAAAGGGCGGACGCTATGCCAGCACGAAGCTGAATACATAGGGCGTCAAACCGGATGGAAGAGAAGGAAAAATTCCTGTCGCGCTGGTCGCGCCTCAAGCGCGCCGTGGCGAACGATGCGCCCGCCGCCGCGCTACCCCCGGTTGCCGCACCCGGAACTGCCGCCGCCGAGCTCCCGCCCCTCGATACCCTAGACTTCTCCAGCGACTTCACCGGCTTCCTGCAGCCGCAGGTGGAAGAGTCGATGAAGCGCGCCGCCCTGAAGAAACTGTTTCACTCAGGGCAGTTCAACACCATGGACGGCCTCGACGTCTATATCGACGATTACAACAAGTTCGAGCCGATCCCCGAGGAAATGCTGCGCCAGATGGAGCAGGCACGCGGCCTGCTGTTTCCCCGCGAAGAGGAAGGACAGCCCGTGGGATCCTCCCCAGAAACCATGGCCGTCGAGGTCAGCCCGGATGCGGCTCCGGATGAATCGCCTTCCCCGATGGATCCACCCGAAGCAGCCACCGGGTGACGGATTATTCGTAGCAATCGGTTATTATTTTCTGATAGGTTCTGGCACATTAAGTGCTCTAAGTTTTAAGGATAGCAATCCCGACCCCAACATGCCTATCCAGAACAAGACGCTGAAACTGTGCAACTGCAACGGCACCATGGCCGTGGATGGGGCCGCGCTGTCCAAAGCCCTCAAACTCGGGGCGCCCGCCCAGGTCTGCGGCGCGCTTTGCCGGCAGGAAATCAATAGCTTCAACGCCGCTCTCCAGGGAGGCAACGACGTCGTCGTGTCGTGTACCCAGGAAGCGCCGCTGTTTCAGGAGCTGGCCGAGGAGTCGGGCTTCTCCGGGCGGCTGCAGTTCGTCAATATCCGCGAACAGGCGGGCTGGTCGGCCGAAGGCAAGCTGGCCCAGCCCAAGATGGCGGCGCTTCTGGCCCTGGCCGGAGTTCCGGATCCGGAGCCGGTGCCGGTGGCTTCCTTCCAATCCGACGGCGCCCTGCTCATCATCGGTCCGGCCGAGGCGGCCCTTTACTGGGCCGAACAGTTGAAGGAACAACTTGACGTTTCCGTGCTGCTCACCTCGGCCCGGCACGGCCAGTTGCCGGTTCGGCATGAATACCCTGTCTTCTCAGGAAAATCAATATTAATCAGTGGCTTTATCGGAAAATTTAATGTTACTTGGCAACATGAAAACCCGATCGACCTGGAGCTTTGCACCCGTTGCAATGCCTGCATCCGGGCCTGCCCGGAAGGGGCGATCGGCTACGCCTACCAGATCGATTCCGACAAATGCCGGGATCACCGCGCCTGCGTTGCTGCCTGCGGATCGATCGGCGCCATCGATTTCAACCGGACGGAAAATGCCCGGGACGAGCGCTATGACATCGTCCTCGATCTTTCCGCCGCGCCGCTGATCCGGCTGCCTCATCCGCCGCAAGGCTATCTGGCTCCCGGACGCGATCCGCTCGATCAGGCCAAGGCGGCGCAGGAACTCATCTCGCTGGTCGGCGAGTTTGAGAAACCGCGCTACGCCGAGATCAAGGCCAGCCTGTGCGCCCACAGCCGCAACCAGGTCGTCGGCTGCAGCCAGTGCATCGATGTCTGCTCCTCCGGCGCCATCCGTTCGGCGGGCAACAGCGCCGAGATCGATCCTCACCTGTGCCTGGGCTGCGGCGGCTGCCATACGGTCTGCCCGACGGGCGCCGTGCGCTACGCTTACCCGCGGCCGTCCGACATGGGCCTGCGAACCAGGGCGATGCTCCATGCCTACGCGGCTGCGGGTGGCAAGGATGGCTGCCTGCTGTTCCACGACGGCAAGGCCGGGCGTGAACTGCTGATGCGCCTCGGCCAGCAGGGCAAGGGCCTGCCGGCGCGGGTCATCCCGATCGAAATGCACGACGTGGCCGCGACCGGGCTGGACGTGCTGCTCGGGGCGGTCTCTTTTGGCGCAAGCCAGTGCGTCATTTTGTACCAGCCCGCCGAGCCGGAAAGTTACATCGAGGCGTTGCGCAAGCAGATCGGCTTCGGCGAGACGATCCTCAACGCCCTCGGCTACGCAGGCCGGCATTTTGTCCTGCTCGAAGCCGACGATCATGCCGCGTTGCAGGAGGCCGTCTGGGCGTTGAAGCCGGCGGCCGCGGTGCGCGAGGCGGCCGCCTTCAACCTGCCCGAAGAGAAGCGCCGCGCGCTCGAGTTCGCCCTCGATCACTTGGCGAAACATGCCCCGCAAACGCAGGAGCTGATCCCGCTTGCGCCGGGAGCTCCCTTCGGCCTCGTCAAGCTCGACAAGGCGAAATGCACGCTGTGCCTGTCCTGCGCCGGCGCCTGTCCCTCCCGCGCCCTCTTGGATACGCCGGACCTGCCGCGCCTGAAGTTCATCGAGCGCAACTGCGTCCAGTGCGGCCTGTGCGTGAAAACCTGCCCTGAAGACGCGCTGTCGCTGGAGCCGCGCCTGCTGCTCGGTGCCGAGGCGCGCCAGGAGAAAGTCCTCAACGAGGCCGAGCCCTTCAACTGCGTGCGCTGCGGCAAGGCCTTCGCCACGCGGCAAATGATCGAAGCCATGGTCGGCCGTCTCTCGGGGCACTCCATGTTTGCCGGCGTTGAAGCCCTCAAGCGCCTGCAGATGTGCGCCGACTGCCGCGTCATCGACATGATGGAAAGCAAATCCCGCGAAACGACGATTTTTGACCTATAAACAAACCATGACCGCAGCCCGGAAGATCGCTCCGACCCATCCCGTTGATCCGCAGGATGTGGCGCGCGCCGGCTTCTACGGACTGCTCGGACGGCTGTACTACTCGGCGCCCGACGCTGGACTCCTCGAGGCGCTTGCCGGCAGCGGCGAACTGAATGCCGAGGCGGCCGGTGCCGGCCTCCCGGCGGGATGGAATGGCATGCGCCTCGCCGCCGCGGACGCGGCTCCGGAAGCGGTGCGAGCCGAATACGACGGGACCTTTATCGGCGTCGGCAAGCCGGAGGTCATGCTCTACGGCTCGTTCTATCTCGCCGGCTTCCTGAACGAGAAACCGCTTGCAGAACTGCGCAGCGACCTGGCGGCGCTGGGTTTTGCGCGCCAGAGCGGGGCGAACGAGCCGGAGGATCACATTTCCGGGCTGGCCGACGTGATGCGCCAGTTGATCCTCGACGAGGACAGCGCGCCGGCCGACCGCGACGCCGCGCAGCAGCATTTCTTCGTCCGGCACCTCGAACCCTGGTACGGCGATTTGTGCGATGCCATCGAGGCGGCACCAGGCACGGATTTCTACAGGAGCGTCGCGGGCTTCACCCGGGCATTCCTCGATCTGGAAAGCGAATTCTTTCGTATAGGCTAGTTGGCAAAAAGGAGGAGGGAACCATGAAAGGCAAAACGATCAACCCCAAGCGCCGGGGCTTTCTCGTCTCGGTCGGCTTGGGCGGCGCCGGCGCGGCGGCGGGCATGATCGGCGGCAAGGCGCTGATGGACAAGGCGACCGCCCCGCAGAGCAAGCCCGATGCGGGCAAGGGCTACCGGCTCAGCGAGCACGTGCAGAACTACTACCGGACCACGCGGGTATAAGGAGGGGGAAAATGACACTGACCAGAAAATCCGACGCGACGGCAGTCCGGCGTGGCGGGCGCCTGAGCCGCAACGCGACGGGCATGCAGCCCGAAACCATGGACCGCCGCGTCTTCCTCAAGCGCTCCGGCATAACCGTCGGCGCAGGGGCTTTTGCCAGCCAGCTGCCCTTCGCCATGATGGGCAAGGCCGAGGCGGCCGATCCCGCGCCCGGCGGCAAGATCGAGGTGAGGCGCACCGTCTGCACGCATTGCTCGGTCGGCTGCGCCATCGACGCCGAGGTGCAGAACGGCGTCTGGATCGGCCAGGAGCCGGTGTTCGATTCGCCCCTCAACCTCGGCGCGCACTGCGCCAAAGGGGCGTCGGTCCGCGAGCACGGCCACGGCGAAGGCCGCCTCAAGTACCCGATGAAGCTGGTGAACGGCAAGTACCAGCGCATTTCATGGGACGTCGCGCTGAACGAGATCAGCGCCAAAATGCTGGATCTGCGCAAGGAGCACGGACCGGACTCGGTGTACTACATCGGCTCCTCCAAGCACAGCAACGAGCAGGCGTACCTCATGCGCAAGTTCGTCTCCATGTGGGGCACGAACAACTGCGACCACCAGGCGCGCATCTGCCATTCCACCACCGTGGCCGGCGTGGCGAACACCTGGGGCTACGGCGCCATGACCAACTCCTACAACGACATGCAGAACAGCAAGGCGATGCTGTTCATCGGCTCGAACGCCGCCGAGGCGCATCCCGTTTCCATGCTGCACACCCTGCATGCCAAGGAGTCCGGCGCCAAGATGATCGTGGTGGACCCGCGCTTCACGCGCACCGCAGCCAGAGCCGACCAGTACGTGCGCATCCGCTCCGGCAGCGACATCGCCTTCCTCTTCGGCGTGCTCCATCACATCTTCAAGAATGGCTGGGAGGACAAGAAGTACATCAACGACCGCGTCTTCGGCATGGAGAAGGTGCGAGAAGACGTCATGACGAAATGGACGCCGGACAAGGTGCAGGAAGTCTGCGGCGTGCCCGAGGCCGAAGTGCTCAAGGTGGCCGAGACCATGGCCAAGAACAAGCCCTCGACCATCGTCTGGTGCATGGGGCAGACGCAGCACTCCATCGGCAACGCCTTCGTGCGCGCCTCCTGCATCCTGCAACTCGCGCTCGGCAACATCGGCGTCTCCGGCGGCGGTGCCAACATCTACCGCGGCCACGACAACGTGCAGGGCGCCACCGACGTCGGCCCCAACCCCGATTCGCTGCCCGGCTACTACGGCATCCCGACCGGCTCGTGGAAGTACTGGTCCGGTGTGTGGGGCGTGGACTACGAGTGGCTGAAGAAGCAGTTCGCCTCGCAGGCCATGATGGAAAAGCCCGGCATCACCGTCTCGCGCTGGATCGACGGCGTGCTGGAGAAGAACGAGCTGATCGACCAGGACCCGAACCTCAAGGCCGTCTTCTACTGGGGCCATGCACCCAACTCGCAGACGCGCGGCCTCGACATGAAACGGGCCATGGACAAGCTCGACCTGCTCGTCGTGATCGATCCCTATCCCTCGGCCACCGCGGCCATGGCGGCGATGCCGGCCGCCGACCCGAAGGAAGTCAACGCGAACCGGGCAGTCTATCTGCTGCCGGCGGCGACGCAGTTCGAGACCTCGGGCAGCGCGACGGCTTCCAACCGCTCCCTGCAATGGCGCGAGAAGGTGATCGAGCCGCTGTTCGAATCGCGCACCGACCACATGATCATGTACCAGCTGGCCGAGAAGCTCGGCTTCGGCAAGGAACTGGTGAAGAACTACAAGATGGTGCAGGGCAAGGGCGGCACTGAGCCCGAGCCGGAATCCGTCCTGCGCGAGATCAACCGCGGCGTGTGGACCATCGGCTACACCGGCCAGTCGCCGGAACGGCTCAAGCTGCACATGCAGAACATGAATACCTTCGACCCGAAGACGCTGCGCGCCAAGGGCGGGCCGTGCGACGGCGAATACTTCGGCCTGCCCTGGCCGTGCTACGGCACGCCGGAGCTGAAACACCCCGGCACGCCCAACCTCTACGACACCTCCAAGCATGTCATGGAGGGGGGCGGCAACTTCCGCGCCAACTTCGGCGTCGAGAAGGACGGCACCAGCCTGCTGGCGGCCGACGGCTCCGCGTCGAAGGGTGCCGACCTGCAGTTCGGCTACCCCGAGTTCGACCACGTGCTGCTGAAGAAGCTGGGCTGGTGGGAAGAGCTGACCGAGGACGAGAAGAAGAAGGCCGAAGGCAAGAACTGGAAGACCGACCCGTCGGGCGGCATCATCCGCGTCGCGATGAAGAACCACGGCTGCCACCC
>PNJM01000038.1 GCA_013821865.1 Rhodocyclaceae bacterium | reverse complement strand
CATCGAGGCGGTGTTCGAGGAAATCGGCGTCAAGGAGCAGGTGTTCAGGAAGCTCGACGACGTCGCCAAGCCCGGCGCCATCCTCGCCAGCAACACCTCGACGCTGGATGTTAACAAGATCGCCAATTTCACGAAGCGGCCGCAGGACGTGATCGGCATGCACTTCTTCAGCCCGGCCAACGTCATGAAGCTGCTCGAAGTGGTGCGCGGCGCGGCCACCGCCAGGGATGTGCTGGCCACCGTCATGCAGCTCGCCAAGAAGATCAGGAAGACCGCCGTGGTGTCCGGCGTCTGCGACGGCTTCATCGGCAACCGCATGATCGAGCACTACGGCCGCATCGCCGGCTTCCTGGTCGAGGAGGGCGCCTCGCCGCAGCAGGTCGACCGCGCCCTGGAGAAATGGGGCATGGCCATGGGCCCGTTCCGCATGGGCGACCTCGCCGGCAACGACATCGGCTGGGCCATCCGCAAGCGCCGCTACGTCGAGAAGCCCGGCGTGATGTACGCCAGGATCGCCGACAAGTTGTGCGAACTGGGGCGCTACGGCCAGAAGACCGGCATGGGCTGGTACCGCTACGAGGCGGGCAAGCGCGACGCCATTCCCGATCCCGTCGTGGACAAGCTGATCGAGGACTACCGCAAGGAAAAGGGCATCACCCCGCGCAAAATCGGCGACGAGGAGATCGTCGAGCGCTGCATTTTCGCCCTGGTGAACGAGGGAGCGCGCCTGCTCGAGGAAGGCATCGCCCAGCGCGCCTCCGACATCGACATGGTGTACCTCACCGGCTACGGCTTCCCCCTGCACCGCGGCGGCCCCATGCTCTACGCCGACCAGGTCGGCCTCTACAACGTCGCGCGCACCGTGCAGCGCTTTGCCGCGCAGTCGGGCGACACCTTCTGGCAGCCGGCGCCCCTGCTGGCGAAGCTCGCCGCCGAAGGCAAGACCTTCAACTGAATTCCGGAGAACCGCAATGACCGATGCAGTGATTGTTTCCACCGCCCGCACCGCGCTGGCCAAGTCCTGGCGCGGCAGTTTCAACATGACCCACGGCGCCACCCTCGGCGGCCACGTGGTGCAGCATGCCGTGGCCCGCGCCGGGATCGACCCGGCCGAGGTCGAGGATGTCATCATGGGCTGCGCCACGCCCGAAGGCGCCACCGGTTCCAACATCGCGCGGCAGATCGCGCTGCGCGCCGGCCTGCCGGTGACGGCCGCCGGCGTCACCGTCAATCGTTTCTGCTCCTCCGGCCTGCAGACCATCGCCATGGCGGCGCAGCGCGTCATCGTCGACCGCGTGCCGGTGATGGTGGCCGGCGGCGTCGAGTCGATCTCCTGCGTGCAGAACGAGGCCAACCGCCACATGATCATGGAAGCATGGCTGAAGCAGAACAAGCCGGAAGTCTACTGGCCGATGCTGCAGACGGCCGAGACCGTGGCCAAGCGCTACGCCATTCCGCGCGACAAGCAGGACGAATACGGCGCGCGCAGCCAGCAGCGCGCCGCCGCCGCCCAGGCCGCCGGCAAGTTCAACGACGAGATCGTGCCGATCACCGTGACCATGGGCGTTGCCGACAAGGAATCGGGCCGCCTGCTCACCAGGGAGGTGACGGTCTCCGCCGACGAGGGCATCCGCGCCGACACCACCTTTGATGCCGTGGCGAAAATCAAGCCGGCCATTCCCGGCGGGGTCATCGCCGCCGGCAACGCCAGCCAGTTCTCCGACGGCGCCTCGGCCTGCGTCGTGATGGATGCGAAGCTCGCCGAGAAGCGCAACCTCAAGCCGCTCGGCATCTTCCGCGGCTTCGCCGTCGCCGGCTGCGAGCCGGATGAAATGGGCATCGGCCCGGTCTTCGCCATCCCGCG
Organism: Rhodocyclaceae bacterium; assembly: GCA_013821865.1. Lineage (GTDB taxonomy): Bacteria > Pseudomonadota > Gammaproteobacteria > Burkholderiales > Rhodocyclaceae > Desulfobacillus. The sequence goes on along the minus strand of PNJM01000038.1, from coordinate 12,536 downwards.
CCTGCTCGAGCGCACCGGCGTCAGGCTGGAAGACGTCGGCCTGTGGGAACTCAACGAAGCCTTCGCCGTGCAGGTCATCTACTGCCGCGACAAGCTGGGCATCCCCGACGACCGGCTCAACGTGAACGGCGGCGCCATCGCCGTCGGCCATCCCTACGGCGTCTCCGGCGCGCGCCTGGTCGGCCATGCCCTGATCGAGGGCAAGCGCCGCGGCGTCAAGTACGTCGTCGTCACCATGTGCATCGGCGGCGGCCAGGGCGCCGCCGGCCTTTTCGAGGTCGTTTAAAGCAAAGCATGAACCACGGAGAACACGGAGTGCACGGAGAAAACCCAATACAAGAATTCTCCGTGTGCTCCGTGGTTATAGCTTTTGAATAAAGGAGTTCCAATGAGCGTCAAACAACTGTTCGACCTGACCGGCAAGGTCGCCCTCGTCACCGGCGGCTCGCGCGGGCTCGGCCTGCAGATGGCCGAGGCGCTGGGCGAGATGGGTGCGAAAGTCGCTATCACTGCGCGCAAGGCCGACGAACTGAAGGAGGCCGAAGCGCACCTGAAGAAGCTCGGCATCGAGGTGCTGACCGTCACCAACGACCTGTCGAAGTTCGACCGGATCCCCGGCATGGTCGATGCGGTGCTGGCGAAGTACGGCACCATCGACATTCTCGTGAACAACGCCGGCGCCACTTGGGGCGCGCCGGCCGAGGACTACCCGGCCGAGGCCTGGAACAAGGTGATGAACCTCAACATCGACGCCATGTTCTTCCTCAGCCAGGAGGTGGGCAGGCGCTGCATGATCCCGCAGAAGTCCGGCAAGATCATCAACATCGCCTCGGTGGCCGGCCTGGCCGGCGGCCCGCCCGACATGACCACCATCGCCTACAACACCAGCAAGGGCGCGGCGGTCAACTTCACGCGCGCGCTGGCCTCGGAGTGGGGCAAGTACAACATCAACGTGAATGCCATCTGCCCCGGTTTCTTCCCGTCCAGGATGTCGGCGGGACTGCTGGAGAAGATCGAGAAGATGGTCATCGCCACGACGCCGCTGCACCGGCTCGGCGGCGAAGAGGACCTCAAGGGCACCGCGGTGTTCCTCGCCAGCGAGGCCTCGCGTCATATCACCGGCCAGTACGTCGCGGTGGATGGCGGTGCCTGCACTGCCTGATCCGCCTTCAAGGAGAAACACATGAACGAAATGAATACGCAGGTGCTCCTCGCCGCCCGGCCGCAGGGCTGGGTGCGGGAGAGCGATTTCCGCATCGTCGAATCGCCCGTGCCGGACATCGGCGAGGGGCAGATCCTCGTGCGCAACCACTATCTCTCGCTCGATCCCTACATGCGCGGGCGCATGAACGATGCCAAATCCTATGCCGCGTCGGTGAATCTCGGCGACGTGATGGTGGGCGGCACGGCGGGCGAGGTGCTGAAGTCGAAGCATCCGAAATTCGCCGCCGGCGACAAGGTGGTCGGCTATCTCGGCTGGCAGCTGTACGGCGTCAGCGACGGTGTCCAGCTGCAGAAGGTCGACGCCGGCCGCATTCCGCTCTCCGCCTATCTCGGCGTGGTCGGCATGCCGGGCGTTACCGCCTGGGTCGGCCTGATGGACATCTGCGCGCCCAAGGCGGGCGAGACGGTGGTGGTGACGGCCGCCTCCGGCGCCGTCGGCAGCGTGGTCGGACAGCTGGCGAAAATCCACGGCTGCCGCGCCGTCGGCATCGCCGGCGGCGCGGAGAAATGCCGCTACGTCGTCGAGGAACTGGGTTTCGACGCCTGTGTGGACTACAAGGCGGGCAACCTGCGCGCCGACATCAGGAGCGCCACGCCGGACGGCATCGACTGCCTGTTCGAGAACGTCGGCGGCGAGATCTTCGACACCCTGCTGGGCCGCATGAACGCCTTCTCGCGCATTGCCGTGTGCGGCCTGATCGCCCAGTACAACACCGAGCCCTATCCGATGAAGAACATCGGCTCGGTGCTGGTCAACCGCATCAGGATGCAGGGCTTCATCGTTTCCGAGCATCTGCCGCGCTGGCCGACGGCGCTGAAGGAACTGGGGCAGGGCGTCGCCGAAGGCAGGATCAAGTACCGCGAAACCGTCGCCCAGGGGCTGGAAAACGCCCCCAAGGCCTTCATAGGGATGCTCAAAGGCGAGAACTTCGGCAAGCAACTGGTGAAGCTGGTGTGAGCGCACGGCGATGGGCCGCCCCGAGGCGGGTGCGGTCAACTAACCGGAGGCCGCGCATAGCGCGGCCGAACAACCGTCGCCCCCTTCCGGGGGAAGGGGGCGGGGGGAAGGTTGTTTATGAGCGATAAATTTACCGGCACGCGGCCCGTTGCCGCGCAGCACGCCTTCGACACCGGGCGCCTGGCCGATTTCATGCGCGGCCACGTCGAGGGCTTCAGCGGCCCGCTCGAGGTCGAGCAGTTCAAGGGCGGCCAGTCGAATCCGACCTTCCTCATCAAGACGGCCGGCAAGAACTACGTCATGCGGCGCAAGCCGCCGGGCAAGCTGCTGCCCTCGGCGCATGCCGTCGATCGTGAATACCGCGTCATCACCGCGCTGGCCAGGACCGACGTGCCGGTGGCGAAGAGCTACGCGCTGTGCGAGGACGAATCCGTCATCGGCACGGCGTTCTACATCATGGACTACGTCGAGGGCCGCATCCTTTGGGATCCGGCGCTGCCCGGCATGGCGCCGGCCGAGCGCGGCGCGATCTTCGACGAGATGAACCGCGTCATCGCCGCCCTGCACAGCGTCGACTGCGCCGCGGTGGGCCTGGCCGGCTACGGCAAGCCGGGCAACTTCTTCGAGCGGCAGATTGCCCGCTGGAGCAAGCAGTACCGCGCTTCGGAAACCGGGAAGATCGAGGCCATGGACAATCTCATCGCCTGGCTGCCGCAGCATATTCCGCCGGGCGACGAGACCAGCGTCGTGCATGGCGACTTCCGTCTCGACAACGTGGTTTTCCACCCGGCCGAGCCGCGCATCCTCGCCGTGCTCGACTGGGAGCTGTCCACGCTAGGCCACCCGCTGGCCGATTTCGCCTACCACTGCATGAGCTGGCGGCTCTCGCCCGGACAGTTCCGCGGGCTGGTTGGCTGCGACCTGAAAGCGCTCGGCATTCCGGGCGAGGAAGAGTATGTCGCCGCCTACTGCCGCCGCACCGGGCGCGGGCGCATCCCGCCGGCGGAGTGGGAGTACTACATCGCCTACAACATGTTCCGTCTCGTCGGCATCCTGCAGGGCATCATGGCCCGCGCCTTGCAGGGCAATGCCTCCAGCCAGGAGGCCATCGAGACCGGCAAGCGCGCCCGCCCGCTGGCCGAGGAGGCCTGGCGCCAGGTGGAAAAGATCATCGCCGGAAAAATCTAAACAGGAGCAAATCATGGATTTCGCACATTCTGAAAAAGTCAGGGCCTTGCAGCAGCGGCTGAATGCCTTCATGGACCAGCACATCTACCCGAACGAGGCGCGCTTCGACGCCGAAGTCGAGGAGAACCGCAAGAAGGGCAACCCCTGGATGCCGACCAAGGTCATCGACGAACTGAAGGAGAAGGCCAGGGCCGAGGGCCTGTGGAACCTGTTCCTGCCCGAGTCGAAGTTCGGCGCCGGCCTCACCAACCTCGAGTACGCCCCGCTGTGCGAGATCATGGGCCGCTCGCCCATCGCGCCGGAAGTCTTCAACTGCTCGGCGCCCGACACCGGCAACATGGAAGTGCTGGTGCGCTACGGCTCGCCGGAACAGCAGAGCCAATGGTTGCTGCCGCTGCTGGAGGGCAAGATCCGCTCCGGCTTCGCCATGACCGAGCCGGCGGTGGCATCAAGCGACGCCACCAACATCGAGGCCAGCATCGTCCGTGACGGCGACCACTACGTCATCAACGCGCGCAAATGGTGGACCTCCGGCGCGCCCGACCCGCGCTGCAAGATCCTCATCTTCATGGGCAAGACTAGCCCGGACAACGTTAACCGCCACCAGCAGCAGTCGATGATCCTGGTGCCGATGGACGCCCCCGGCGTGCGCCGCGTGCGTGCGCTGACGGTGTTCGGCTACGACCACGCCCCCCACGGTCATGGCGAGGTGGACTTCAAGGACGTGCGCGTGCCCGTCTCCAACATCCTGTTGGGCGAAGGCCGCGGCTTCGAGATCGCCCAGGGCCGCCTCGGTCCGGGCCGCATCCACCACTGCATGCGCCTGATCGGCCTGGCCGAGCGCTCGCTCGACCTGATGTGCAAGCGGGCGCTGAAGCGCGTCGCCTTCCACCGGCCGGTGGCCGACCAGGGCGTGACGCGCGAGCGCATCGCCAACGCCCGCATGCTGATCGACCAGGCGCGCTTCCTCACGCTCAACGCCGCCTGGATGATGGATACCGCCGGCAACAAGGTGGCGAAGAAGGAGATCGCCATGATCAAGGTGGTCGCCCCCAACATGGCCTGCCAGGTGATCGACTGGGCCATCCAGGTCCACGGCGGTGGCGGCGTCTCCGACGACTTCCCGCTGGCGCATGCCTACGCCCACGCCCGCACCTTGCGTTTCGCCGACGGCCCGGACGAGGTGCACCGCAACCAGATCGCCAAGTACGAACTGGGCCGCCATCTCGACCAGTGACAGCCGGACCCGGAGAGGAGGAGAGGAACCCCATGTCCGACCGCCATTTCGCTTTCTGGCCGCGCAGCCTGCCGCGCCACATGACGATTCCCGAAACCAGCCTGTTCTACAACGTCGAGGTTTCCGCGCGGCGTTTTCCGCACAAGCCGTACCTGGTTTTCTACGACACTGCGATCGGCTTCGCCGAATTCAAGCGCGAGGCCGAGCGGCTGGCCGGCTTCCTGCAGCGCGAATGCGGCGTGAAGAAGGGCGACCGCGTGCTGCTCTACATGCAGAACAGCCCGCAGTTCGTGCTTGGCTACTACGCCATCCTGCGCGCCGACGCGGTGGTGGTGCCGGTCAACCCGATGAACCTGGCGAACGAGCTGCGCCACTATGTGAAGGACGCCGGCGCCACGACCCTCTTCGCCTCCCAGGAACTCTACCCGCAGGTGCAGCCCCTGATCGGCGAGGGTTTGCAGCATGTGATCGTCGCGGCGTATTCGGATTACCTGAAGACGCCGACCGACCTGCGCGTGCCCGATTTCATCGCCGCGCCGCGGCAGGCCATCGCCGACGCCGGCGTCACCCTGTGGTCGGACGCGCTGGCGCAGGACATCGAGCCCGGCCCGCATACCGCCGGCCCCGACGATCTCTGCGTGATGCCCTATACCTCCGGCACCACGGGTCATCCCAAGGGCTGCATGCATACCCACCGCGGCGTCATGCACACGCTGGTCGCCGGCGCGCAGTGGTTCGGCATCAACCAGGATGCGACGATGCTCGCCGTGCTGCCCTTCTTCCACGTCACCGGCATGCAGGGCAGCATGAACGGGCCGATGTTCAGCGGCAACACCGTGGTGCTGCAGCCGCGCTGGGACCGCGAGGTCGCGGCCCGGCTCGTCGAGCGCTACAAGGTCAATGCCTGGACCAGCATCCCGACCATGGTCATCGACTTCCTCGGCAATCCCGGGCTGGGGCAGTACGACCTGTCCAGCATCTTCCGCATGAGCGGCGGCGGCGCCGCCATGCCGGAGGCGGTCGCGCAGCGCCTGCTCGACATGGGTATCACCTATGTCGAGGGCTACGGCCTGTCCGAAACCATCGCGCCGACCCACATCAATCCGCCCGACCGGCCGAAGAAGCAGTGCCTCGGCATCCCGATCTTCGACGTCGACGCGCGCGTGGTCGAGCTGGATACCTTCCGCGAGCTGCCGCCGGGTGAAATGGGCGAGATCATCGTGCATGGCCCCCAGGTGTTCCTCGGCTACTGGAACAACCCGCAGGCGACCGAGGCGGCCTTCGTCGACATCGACGGCAAGCGCTTCTTCCGCACCGGCGACCTGGGCATGACCGACGAGGACGGCTACTTCTTCATCGTCGACCGCCTGAAGCGCATGATCAACGCCTCCGGCTTCAAGGTCTGGCCGGCCGAGGTCGAAGCCCTGATGTACCAGAACCCTGCGATCCAGGAAGCCTGCATCATCGGCGCGAAGGATGCGCACCGCGGCGAGACGGTGAAGGCGATCGTGGTGCTCAAGGAGGCCAGCCGCGGCAAGGTGAGCGAGCAGGACGTCATCGACTGGGCCGGCAGGAACATGGCTGCCTACAAGTACCCGCGCATCGTCGAATTCGCGGACACCCTGCCGAAGTCGGCCACCGGCAAGGTCATGTGGCGGGCGCTGCAGGAGCGGGAAGTCGGAAAACCCTAAGCAAATCCTGCGCTTGGCTCTCCGGACCGGAGGGGGTGGCGGCGGGCACGGGTGTATAATGCGCGCAGGTTTCCCTCTGTGCGCCCTATGCAGCTTTTCGCTCTCGGCCTGAATCACCACACCGCCCCGCTCGCCGTGCGCGAGCAGGTGGCGTTCGACCCCATGCGACTGCCCCAGGCGCTGGTCGAGTTGACGCGGGCCAAGCCGGTGCGCGAGGCGGCGATCCTGTCGACCTGCAACCGCACCGAGCTGTATTGCGCCGCCGAAGCGCCCCAGGCCGCCGCCGACTGGCTGGCCGAGTACCACCACCTGCCGCCGCAGCAGATTGCGCAATACCTCTACACCCTGCCCAGCCGCGACGCGGTGCGCCACATGTTCCGCGTGGCCAGCGGCCTCGACTCGATGGTGCTGGGCGAGCCGCAGATCCTCGGCCAGATGAAGCAGGCGGCGCGCGTGGCGGAGGACGCCGGCACGCTCGGCACGCTGCTGCACAAGCTGTTCCAGAAGACCTTCGCCGTGGCCAAGGAGGTGCGCTCGACCACGGCGATCGGCGCCAACATCGTTTCCATGGCCGCGGCCACGGTGCATCTGGCCGGCCGCATTTTCGAGAACATCGCCGACCAGTGCGTGATGTTCATCGGCGCCGGCGAGATGGTCGAGTTGTGCGCCGCCCACTTCGCCGCCCAGAATCCGAAGAAGCTCACCGTCGCCAACCGCACGCCGGAACGCGGCGAAGCGCTTGCCGCGCGCTTCGGAGGCGACGCCATCCGCCTCGACGAGATCGCCGACAAGCTGGCCGGGTACGACATCGTCGTCTCCTGCACGGCCAGCCCCCTGCCCATCATCGGCCTCGGCATGGCCGAGCGGGCGATCAAGGCGCGCCGCCACCGGCCCATGGTGATGGTCGACCTCGCCGTGCCGCGCGACATCGAGCCGGAAGTGGCGAAGCTCGACGACGTCTTCCTCTACACGCTGGACGATCTCGGCGCCATCGTCGAATCCGGCCTGGAATCGCGCGAGAAGGCGGTGGTCGAGGCGGAAGCCATCATCACCACCCGCGTCGGGCATTTCCTGCACTGGATGGAGGCGCGCGAGACGGTTCCGACCATCCGCGCGCTGCGCGATGCCGCCGAGCGCACGCGCCGCCACGAGGTGGAGCACGCATTGAAGCTGCTCGCCAGGGGCGAAGATCCTCAGCGCGTGCTGGAGACGCTCTCGCACGGCCTCACCAACAAGCTCATGCACGGGCCCACCGCCGCGCTGAACCAGTCCGAAGGGCCGAGCCGCAGCGAACTGGCCGAGCTCATCGCCCGCATCTACCACCTGCATCCCGGAGAATAGGGTTTCGAGTTTCGAGTTGCGGGTTGCGAGTTATAGGCCCAGCGCCTGCGACTCGAAACTCGAAACCCGGAACTCGAAACTGTTTTATGAAACAAAGCATCAGCGACAAACTGGACCATCTCTCGCGCAGGCTCGCGGAAATCGACGCACTGCTCGGCTCGGAGACCGCGACGAAGGATCTCGACAGCTACCGGCGGCTGACGCGCGAGCATGCCGAGATCGGGCCGGTGGTGGCGCTGTACGCCGCCTTCCGCAAGGCTGACGATGACCTGAAATCGGCCCAAGCCATGCTCTCCGATCCGGAGATGAAGGGCCTGGCCGAGGGCGAGATCAAGGTCTGCCGCGATGAGATGGAGCGCCTCGAGGCCGAACTGCAGCGCGCGCTGCTGCCCACCGATCCCAACGACGAGCGCAACATCTTCCTGGAGATCCGCGCCGGCACCGGCGGCGACGAGTCGGCGCTGTTCGCCGGCGACCTGTTCCGCATGTATTCGCGCTACGCCGAGCGGCAGCGCTGGAAGGCCGAGATGATTTCGCAAAGCCCCTCCGACCTCGGCGGCTACAAGGAAGTCATCGTGCGCATCGTCGGCCAGGGCGCCTACTCGAAGCTCAAGTTCGAATCCGGCGGCCACCGCGTGCAGCGCGTGCCGGCCACCGAGACGCAGGGCCGCATTCACACCTCGGCGTGTACCGTTGCCGTGCTGCCCGAGGCCGATGAAGTCTCCGACGTGGTGATCAACCCGGCCGAGATCCGCATCGACACCTACCGCGCCAGCGGCGCCGGCGGCCAGCACGTCAACAAGACCGATTCCGCCGTGCGCATCACCCACCTGCCCACGGGCATCGTCGTCGAGTGCCAGGACGACCGCTCACAGCACAAGAACAAGGCGCAGGCCATGTCGGTGCTGGCCGCCCGCATCAAGGACAAGCAGCAGAGCGAGCGGCAGGCGAAGACCGCGGCGGCGCGCAAGTCGCTCATCGGCAGCGGCGACCGCTCGGAGCGCATCCGCACCTACAACTTCCCGCAGGGCCGCATCACCGACCACCGCATCAACCTGACCCTGTACAAGATCGACGCCATCATGGACGGCGACCTCGGCGAACTGATCGCCGCGCTGTCCGCCGAGCACCAGGCGGAGCAGCTGGCGGCGCTGGCGGAAGAGGCCGCGTGAAAGGCGTTTCGGGTTTCGGGTTGCGGATTTCGGTTTGCCGGGCACTGGACGAGGCGCGCGCTTCGATTCCTGTGGGCGAGGCGCGGCGCTTGCTGCGGCACGCCCTGTGCGTGTCGCACGCCGAACTCGCCGCCCACCCCGACCGCCTTCTGACCGCGGAAGAATCCGCGCGCTTTGACGTTCTCGTTGCGCGCCGCGCACAGGGCGAGCCGGTTGCCTACCTGCTGGGCGAGGCGGAGTTCTACAGCCTCGAATTTCGCGTCACGCCCGACGTGCTGATCCCGCGCCCGGAAACCGAGCTCCTGGCGGACATCGCGCTGGAGAAGATGGCGGGCCGCGCCTGCCGCATCCTCGATCTCGGCACCGGCAGCGGCTGCGTCGCGGTGACGCTGGCGAAGCACCTGCCGCAGGCGCGGGTGACGGCGGTGGATGTGTCGCCCGCGGCGCTGGAGGTGGCGCGGAGCAACGCGGCGCGGCATGGCGCCGCGCCGCGCTTCGTGCAAGGCGACTGGTTCTCGGCGCTGGACGGCGAGCGCTTCGACCTGATCGTGGCCAACCCGCCCTATGTCGCCGAGGGTGACGCGCATCTGGCGCAAGGCGACCTGCGCTTCGAGCCGCGGCATGCGCTCGTTTCAGGCCCCGACGGGCTGGACGCCATCCGCCGCATCGTCGCCGACGCGCCGCGCCATCTCGAACCGGACGGCTGGCTGTTCTTCGAGCACGGCTACGACCAGGCCGCAGCGGTCGAAGCCCTGCTGGCGCGGGCCGGCTTCGCGCGGATCGAACACCGCGCCGACCTGGCCGGCATTCCGCGCATGGCGGGCGGACGGCGTCCTTGACGCCATCCATCGGCAAACGCTAAACTTGATAAAATTAGTAGGTTTTTCTGAAAGGAACTCACATGGAAGTGCAGGAACTGCTCAAGGAACAGGTTTCCACCCATCCGGTCGTGCTCTACATGAAGGGCACGCCGACCTTTCCGCAGTGCGGCTTTTCCGCCAAGGCGGTGCAGATTCTCAAGGCCTGCGGCGCGAAGGATTTCTACTCGGTGAACGTGCTGGAGCATCCGGCCATCCGCGCCGGCATCAAGGATTTCTCCAACTGGCCGACCGTCCCGCAGCTCTACATCAAGGGCGAGTTCATCGGCGGTTCGGACATCATGGCCGAGATGTATCAGGCGGGCGAGTTGCAGAAGAAGCTGGAAGGCGTCGCCGCCTAGCCGCGCAACTCCGCCAGCAGGCGGTCGAGCATCCGCTCGGCCTGGCCGAGATAGGCGCGACCGAACAGGTTGAGGTGGTTGAAGACATGGTAGAGGTTGTACAGCGTCTTGCGCGTTTCGTAGCCTTCGTCGAGCGGCCATGCCTCGCGGTAGGCGGCGTAGAAAGCTGTCGGAAAGCCGCCGAAGAGTTCCGTCATCGCCAGGTCCGCTTCGCGGTCGCCGTAGTACACCGCCGGATCGAAGATGGCCGGCGTGCCGTTCTCCAGCACCGCGGCATTGCCGTGCCAGAGATCGCCGTGCAGCAGGCTGGCCTGCGGATGGCAATCGACGAAGAAGGCGGCGAGTTTTTCCGCCAGCCGCCCGCCCTTGTCCTGTAACGTCTTGCCATAGCCCCTCGCGGAGGCCAGGCGCAATTGCGGGAGCAGCCGCGCCGTGGCGAAGAAGCGCGGCCAGCTTTCGTTTTCCGTGTTGACCTGCGGCGTGGCGCCGATGAAATTGTCGCGCCGCCAGCCGAAGCGCGCTCCGCCGTGGCGGTGCAGTTCGGCCAGCGCGCGGCCGAAAGTAGCCGCCTCTCTGCGCTCGGTCAGCGGCCGCAGCGGCAGGTGCTCCATGACGAGCCAGGCCTGACCCGCCTCCGTGCCGCAGCAAAGCGGCTGCGGCACGCGCACCGCGCCGGCCCCGGCCAATGCGGCGAGGCCGTCCATTTCCGCTTCGAACATGGGCAGGCCGGCAGCGTCGTTCAGCTTGACGAACCAGCGCTCGCCGCCGCCTTCGAGAATCAGCGCGCGGTTGATGCAGCCGCCGCCGGCTTCCTCCCGCGCCTCGGCGCGAAAAGGCCTGCCGAGCGCCCGGCTGATCGCCGCAGAGAGCGCGTCGGACAGCGACATCGGGTCAAACGGAGGCGAGTCGTGCGTTGGCCAGCGCCAGGCGGTTGGCCAGCACTTCGAGGAAGGCGGAGTAGAAGTGCATGCGGCAGGCCTCCGAGGATTGGCGCAGGGCATCGCCGCGGATGGTGATGATCTTGGCGTCGGTCACGGCGATGACGTCGGCGTTGCGCCCGCCCGAGGTCTTGCCGATCACCGCCATCTCGCCGAAGCAGTCGCCCGAGGTGAGCACGTTGAGCATGCGCCCGCGCTTGGCCACTTTCAGCTCGCCCTCCGCGATGAAGCAGAAGTAGTCGCCCGGTTCGCCGTCCTTCATGATCACCGTCTCCGGCGAGACGCGGTCCCAGTTGGAGAAGCGCACCACCTCCCACAGCTCGACGTCGCTGAAATCGGCGAAGAAGGGCAGGGCGCGCAGGGTCTCGAACTTCTCGCTGTCGGCGAAATCCTGCTGCCTGCGCTCCTTCAGCTGGCGGTTGCGGAAGGCCTGCGCCAGGTCGTGCGAGAACTCTTCCCAGTTGGCATAGCGGTCGTCGAGATCCTTCTGCATGGCGCGTGCGACGACGGCATCCAGGTTCTCGGGCAGGTCGCGGCGGAAGGTCGAGGGCGGCGGCGGATCGACGTGGGTGATCTGGTACACCATGCTGTAATTGTTGCTGGCCTGGAAGGGCAGCCGGCCGGTGAGCAGCTGGTACATCACGACGCCGAGGGAATAGATGTCGGTCTGGTGGTTGAGCGGCATCTCGCGCACCTGCTGCGGCGACATGTAGGCGGGCGAGCCGATGCCGGACACCTGGGTCCGCGTCTGGTCGCCGCTGGTATGCAGCGCGGCGCCGAAATCCGAGATCTTGATGTCGCCGCCCGAGGCGAGCAGGATATTGGCCGGCTTGATGTCGCGGTGCGTGATGCCGAGGTGGTAGGCGTAATCGAGCGCCCGGGTGCACTTGAAGACGATCTCGACCAGGCGGTCGATCGGCAGCAGGTTGTCCGGCCTGCAGAACTGCTCCAGCGTGCCGCCGGGCACGTACTCCATGACGATGTAGCTCTGCTCCTCATCCACCACCGCATCGTAGATCTGCACGATGTGCGGATGCATCAGCTTGCCGGCGAGGGAGGCCTCGTTGATGAGCAGGTGGCGGTAGAGGCGGCCCCTCTCCTTGTCCTGCAGCACTTCCGGAAAAATGACCTTGACTGCCACGTCGCGCTGGGCGAACGGATCCCAGGCCAGCCAGACGTTGCTGGTGGCGCCCTCGCCCAGCTTGCCGCGGACCTCGTACTTGCCGATCTTTTCCGGTTGTTCCATGAGGGCTTTATACCGATGTCAAGCGGGTGTTGGCAAGCGCCGGGCGCTCGACCAGGATGCGCAGGAAGGCGCCCCGATGTTCCCGGCGTCCCGGCGGTTACAGGTCTTGCCTGGCTTTGGCGATGGCCGCCCGCACCTGCTCCGGCGCCGTGCCGCCGACGTGGTTGCGCGAGGCGAGCGAGCCCTCGACGCTAAGCGCGGCGAACACGTCGTCGCCGATCAGCGGCGAGAACTTGCGCAGGTCGCCGATCGACAGGTCGGCCAAGTCGCAGCCCCTGGCCTCGGCTGCACGCACCGCCTGCGCCACGGCTTCGTGCGCGTC
>PNJM01000037.1 GCA_013821865.1 Rhodocyclaceae bacterium | reverse complement strand
GCTCACCGCTGAAACCGCGCTGAAGATCACCACCGCGCGCTACTACACCCCGAGCGGCCGCTCGATCCAGGCCAAGGGCATCGTGCCCGACATCATCGTCGAGGAAACCGCGAACGGCGGCTCCTCGCCGCGCCTGCGCGAGGCCGACCTAGAGCGCCACCTGGAAAACGACAAGGAAACGGTGCCTGCGCCCAAACCGCAGGCAAAGGGCACTCCCAAGGGCAAGCCGCAGAAGGACGAGGCCGAGGAAGAAGAGAAACCGAAATTCGAACTGGCCTCGAAGAACGACTACCAGCTCAACCAGGCGCTCAATCTGCTCAAGGGATTGCAGATCATCCAGGGCAAGTGAGCATGGCACAGCGGGAGGGAGCATGAAACGTGCACTTGCCCGGGACGAAGCATCCGGCGCCCACAGCCATATATCGCCGCAGCCAGGCAGCATCAAGCGGCGCGAGATCCGCTTCACCAAAATGCCGCCCGGCCAGGCGGAAAAGGCTGCCGACCTGCTCGCCGGCATGGAACTGCTGCAAGTCGCACTGGGCACGCGCGAGCGATGCCTGACCGTGAGCTACGACCTGGTGGATTACACGTACGAAGGGCTGGAGCGCGCGCTCAGGAATCTCGGCTACCATCTGGACAATTCCCTCTACTGCAAGATAGTCCGTGCCGTGGTGTATTTCACCGAGGAGACGCAGCTCAAGAACATCAAGGAGCCGGCGCGCCTCATCAAGAAGTCCAACGAGGTCTACATCAAGGCCTACCAGCACCACCCGCACGGCGACCACGACGATACGCCGATCGAGTTGCGGGAGGACAGATAAAGTTTCGGGTTACGAGTTTTGGGTTTAGAGTTGAAAACCATGGTCGTCCATGAACTCGGTGTTAACTCGAAACCCGAGACCCAAAACCCGTAATTTCCATGAACGACAACCAGCTCCTGCGCTACTCCCGCCACATCCTCCTGCCGCAGATCGGCATCGAAGGCCAGGAGCGGCTGCTCGCCGCACAGGCGCTGGTGGTGGGTGCCGGCGGCCTGGGCTCGCCCGCGGCGATCTATCTCGCCGCCGCCGGCATCGGCAGGATCGTGCTGTGCGACGGCGACAAAGTGGACCTCACCAACCTGCAGCGCCAGATCCTGCATCATTCACCTTCCGTCGGCCGGCCCAAGGTCGCCTCGGGTCGCGACACGCTGGCCCTCATCAATCCCGAAGTCGAGGTGGTCGCTCTGGAGGGCAGGCTGGAGGGCGCGCTGCTGGAGGATCGGGTGGCGGCGGCCGACGTGGTGCTCGACTGCTCGGACAACTTCGCCACGCGCCACGCCATGAACCGCGCCTGCGTGAAGTTCGCAAAACCCCTCGTCTCCGGCGCCGCCATCCGCTTCGACGGACAGGTATCGGTGTTCGACCTGCGCCACCCGCAAAGCCCCTGCTACAACTGCCTGTTCCCGGAAGGCCAGGACGCGGAAGAAGTGCGCTGCGCCGTGATGGGCGTCTTCGCCCCGCTCACCGGCATCATCGGCGCGACCCAGGCGGCGGAAGCCCTCAAGCTCGTCGCCGGCTGCGGCGAGAGCCTGTCCGGCCGCCTGCTGCTGCTCGACGGACTGGCCATGGAGTGGCGGCAGATCACGCTCGGCAAGGATCCGGGCTGCGCCGTCTGCGCCAGCTCTTAGACCGGCATCATGAGGGAGATTGTCTGGCATGAGGCCAGCGTCAGCCGCGCACGCCGGGAGGCGCAACAGGAACACCGGAGCATTTTGCTCTGGTTTACGGGGCTTTCCGGCGCCGGGAAATCCACCATCGCCCACGCGGTGGAGGAAACCCTGCACGCCCGCGGTGCCCGGACCTTTGTCCTTGACGGAGACAATGTCCGGCATGGGCTATGCGGCGACCTCGGGTTCTCGATGGCGGACCGCGAGGAGAACATCCGCCGCATCGGCGAAGTCACCAAGCTCTTCCTCCAGGCCGGCATCATCACGCTGACGGCCTTTATCTCGCCGCTACGGGCGAGCCGGGAGCAGGTGCGAGAACTCGTGGGGGCCCGCGACTTCCTGGAAATTTATTGCCAATGCCCCCTGGAAGTGTGCGAGCAGCGAGATGTGAAGGGGCTCTACCGTCGGGCCCGCAGCGGCGAGATCCGGCACTTCACGGGCATCTCCTCGCCTTATGAACCGCCGCAGGCGCCGGAGCTGGTTCTGGACACCGGCGCGCTGAGCATCGACGAGTCGGCGGCAGCGGTATTGGATCTCTTGGCGCGGCGCGGCGTGCTCGCCTGAGCAGGCCTTACCAGGCCTCCATGATCTGTTCCATGGGAAACTCGACCCCGGCGGTACGCCAGACATCGCGCACGCGCCGAATGGCCGGCTCGGCCCGGCTCATCCAGTTGGGGTGGCGGTCGCGCTTGTCGAATACCTTGAACTCCTCGGCCTGCTGCTTGGAGCGGAAGCGCGTATAGAAACTCTGCGCCAGCGCCTCCATGCGCTCCTTGCCATAGACGGCGATCTGCCAGTTGCTGCGCTGGCGCAGGCCGGTGAGGATAAGATTGTAGTGGTAGTGCTCCCAGTAGTTCAGGTAGACGTCGAAGTACTCCCGCCGCGGCACCTCGGCGTCGGGCGTACCGGTGTAAATGTTGTCCCGGCGCACCCATTCCTCGATGTTGCCGCGCACCGCGAAGCGTCCGCCCGCCGGCAGCCCGCCGGATTTTTCGTAGGTCGAGATGCAGGCCGTCACCGGATGCCGCAGGGTGATGATGTATTCCGTATTCGGCCCCAGCGCCTTGTCGAAAAAGGCCCCATGGTAAGCGGCCTTGGTCGCCTTCTTCGGCACTATCACCAAGTTGCCGAACAACCGCGAATTGGAGAAATACACCTCCACCATGGCGAGATATTCGGCCATGTTCTGCATCATGTTGGTGTAAGCGTTGTAGCCGCGGGCGAAATCGAAGGGCGAAGCGTCGGGAAAGCCGTCGTGGGCGATCACGTTGGGTACGGTCTCCGCCTCCATACCCAGGGCGCGGAACAGCTGCTTGGTAAGGTACGACCCTCCATGCCGCGGCACGCCGACGATGCAGATGAACCGATAGCGTTCATGGAAGTTGCGCAGTTGGTCGGGCACGCCGGTCAGGAAGGCGGTGAGCAGTTCGTAGCTGCGGTAGATGACCCGCTGCCCTTCGGGGTCCTGCATGACCTCGCCGGCGTGGGCATTGGCGGTGTCGAGCACCTCGCCGGCCATGCCCACCAGCGCCTCGCTCAGCTGGTCGTGCCAAGTGGTATCGAAGGACTGTTCCCGGAAATAGCGGTAGAGGAAATCGATGAAGATCGGCGAAACCGGGAACTGCTTGTCGGTAAAAGTGATTTCTACGCCCACGGGAATCGTCCACCTGGTCAGGATTCGTCGAGAGCCGCCTGCCGATCCAGCAGGCGGCCGAAATTGTCGAGGGACAGGAGATGGGTGTAGATGCGCCCCATCGCGCCTGTCCTGGCGAGAGTCTTATACTGGCGGCCGAGAAACTCAAGCTTGTGTTCGTCGACCCGATACAGCCCGTCCAGATGCCAGGGGCCGCCCTGCGCCGACACGGCCTGGGCGACGAAAGGTGTCAGCAGCCGAAGTTCCTTCAACCGGTCGCAGAACTCCCCGGTGCGAACCCAGTCAAGATCGTACTCCCGCAGCAGCAGTTCCTGCTCGCACCAGCGCGGCAGGGCAACGCCGGCCGCGTCGAACAGAGGCTCGCCCGCTCCAGCGTCGATCTGCCGCCGTTCCACGCACACCACGCGGCTGCTCGCCGTCTCCTCGTCCGTCCGCACCGGCGCCGTGCAAAAGGGGTAGCGGCGCGCATAGGCCGGCACGTAGCATCCCGCCGCCCAGCAGCCAGCATCGTCGACGAACAGGTTCCGCCCCGCCTCCAGGCCGAGCACGGCCACCGGCGTGAAGCGGCCGCTGTCGGGATCAGCGACGAAAGCAATCGGGTAATGAAACAGCGCCCGGGGAAATTCGATGAAGCCGAGCGGCAACGCGTTGACCGCGCGGCAGAAGTCCGGGCACTCGCCCGGTGCCGGCAGACGGATGCGGTGCTCCCGTTCCAGCGGCATGACTTCGTCATAGCCGAAGGGAGGTGTCAGGCTCGGCACCAGCGCCTCATCGCTTGGTTGCGGCTATGGACCGGAGCGGCTGCCCTTCCCGCCCCCTTCGTCGCCCGGTCCCGGCGGTGCCCCGCCGATATTCACCCCGCCGCGAATCTCGTAGGGCGGCGGAGCCAACCTTGGCCCCGCTCCGCCCGGAGCAAACAAGGACGTCAGGGATCTGCCGGCACCATTATTCTCCGCCGCGTCGCCGCCGCTTGAATGATCGAGGCCGGACGTAAAAGCGGTCATGGTCTCCGTGACGTCGTCGACCTGCCCGCCAGTCGTGGATGCAGCTGCGGCTGCCGCGGCCGCCGCCACCACCGTCACGGTGCCGGAGGTGGTGGGCGCCGTGTGGCTCACCACCTGCCCCGTGGTGCTAAACACGATGTTCTTGTCGCCGAGATCCACCGCCCCGTCGGCGCCCACGTGGATGTCGCCCGTCTGCTGCCCCCCGGTGATGCCGCCGATGGTGAGCGTCGCGCCGGCCGGGAACAGGACGCCCCAGGAACTGGGGTCGTAGTTGGTCTGGATCGTCGCATCGGCATCGGTGGCGCTGTAGAAGCCGACCGTGTTGCTGAGGGTGTAGGGCTTGAGGGTGACCGAGGCGGCCGCGGGCATGGTGATGCTGCCGGGCAGGATCAGCGTGTCGGCACGCAGCAGGTGGGTCGTCCCCGTCGTCCAAAAGCGGGTGATATCCAGGGCGCCCCCCGCCGTTATCGCCACATCGCCCACCGCCTGGCTGCCGCTACCGCCGCCCAGCAGGGCGGTCAATGTGCCGGCCTGGGCGGCGGCATTGACCGTGATGGCGTTGCCCCCCTGAATGTCGAGGGTCGCGGCATTGGTGGTGACGCTGTAAGTGCCCGTGGCCAGAGTACCGCGGACCAGGAGTTGGTCCGTCAGGAGGCTGTAAGCATTGCCGACGATGTTGCCGCCGCCGCCGTAGTTCGGCGAAAGCTGGATAGAATTGGCGGCCGTCAGGTTGCCGCCCAGGGTGATGTTGGTGCCGGCGACCGATATCTGGGCGCTGCTGCCGGCCGTGGCGGTCATGGCCCCCACCGTCACGTCGCCGCCGGAAACGCTGATGCTGGCCCGGCCGGATGAGGCACCGCTGCCGCCCGAGGCGGTCACCGTGCCATTGAGGGTAATCGTGCCGCCGCTACCGTTGATGTCCACATAGCCGCCACCGCCGGGGGAATCGGTGGCGATGGCGCGGATGGATTTGCCGGTGGCGAGCGATATGGGGATCGATGTTGACGAGCCGGAAGTCCGACGGAGGTTGATCCGCGCTCCGCCGCCATCTGCGATCGCCGTCAGGTCGTCGGCGATCGAAATCCCGGTCCCGCCCCTGACCTCGATCTTCGCCCCCTCATAGCCGCGGACGTTCACCTGGCCCATGGTTGCCGTGCCGACGGCCTGGAAGCTGGCGCTGGCGCCACCGTTGCTCAGGTTGTAGTTCCTGACGCTGATAGCCGTCGCCGGACCGGCCACGTGGTCGAGATTGTTTGCCGACCGAACGTAGAGTTGCGCTGCCGAACCGCCGCTCGAATTGGCGGTAAGGGTGATCGGCCCGTTAAGGGTAACGGCGCCGGACTGGGACTGGATGTCCACATACGACCGATGCCTCGGGCCCGATGGCGAGGCATTGCCGGCGGTGACGGCCCCGACCGTGACGGTACCGCCCTGCACGTTGATATTGGCGGCGGAATTGCTCGCGTAGGCCATGAGCGCGCCGCTGAGATTGACCGTTCCGTTGCTGTTGGCGCGAACGGTCACGTAGGCGCCGCCGGAAGAGCCTGTTGCCTTGACCGTCTTGTTGGCCGTCAGGGCGATCGCAGCCGAATTGTTCCACGTGCTGACCGCGATGGCGCCACTGTAGCCGCCCTGCGCCGTCACATCGTCGTTGAGGGAAATGCCGCCCGTGGCATTCACCACGACCTGCGCCCTGCCGCTCGATCCGGTCGCACTCGCCGTCACCTTGCCGAGCGTGATTGTTTGGGCGCCACCTGGACTTCCGCCACCGCTGCAACTGCCTCCACCGGCGACGAAACAAGCCTTGGCGACGCCGCTGCCGCCAGGCGAGGTGTTGGTGACACTGATGAGGCCGCCAGTGTGGCTGATGTTGCCGTTGTTCGCCCGCACCTCCAGGTCAGCCCCCGAAGAGCTGCTGCCCAGTCCCTGGACAGTGATCGGACCCGCCAGGGTCACGCCCTGATCGCCGTCGATCCTGATGCTGGCTGCTCGCCCGCCGGACAACACGGACACGTGCCCCATGGACACTGTCCCATTGCTCGCGGTGAATCTCGCCGCCGCGCCCGCGGAATCGCTGCCATTGCCGACGACGATCGCATTGGCGCTTCCCGTGGCGTGCGTGATGTCCCCCCCGGACGTTCTGATGCGCAGGTAGGCTCCGGAGGACGAGGAGCCGTTGGCGCGAACGCTGACCGGACCGTTCAACACGATATTGCCGGTGGCAGTGATATTGATGTTTGTTGCGCTGGTGTCGCCACTTCCTTTAGGCGTGGCCGTCAGCGCACCCACGCTGACGGTGGCAACGGGGCTGCCCGAGTTGCCGATGGTGATGTTCTTGGCGACCAGGTTGCCGACGGTGATGTTCGGCGCGGTGGCGCCGCTGGTGCGCCCCAGGAACAGGTCGCCGTCTACTGCGATGGTATTGGACGTGTTGGTGAAGCGAATCTCCGGCGCGCCGGAGCCGTTCACCTTCAATTGCAGCCCCGCTCCGGTATTGCTGCCGTTGCGCCCCTCAAGGATGCCGTCGCCACCGCTTGCGGACAGATCGGCCACGGTAATCTTGGCGTCGACACCTGTCGCCTCCAGCACGACATCCGCAGCCCCCGCCTGGAGTGTCGTCTCGAGATTCTGCTCGTAGATCGTATTGACGCTGCCCGCGCTGCCATCGACGCCGGCGCCCTGTGCAATGACGATCTCATTCGGGTCTATGAGCAAGGTTCCCCGCTTGCCGTAGGGCGCCCGCGCATCGACCAGGCCGCGGTAAACGACCCGGTTGCCGCTGACCTCGACAAACCCGCCGTCGCCCCCGTTGGCGCCGCCGCGCGCCTCGATGGCCGCCCCTTTCTCGAAGCGGGTCGCGCCGTCGGCCCAGGTGTAGACGCGGCCGGCGTCGGACACGGCGAGGTCGCTGCCGCTCACCTTGATGAGGCTGCCGCCGGCGAGCACCGTGTCGCCGCCGCCGCGGGAGACCACGCTCACCTTGCCGCCGTCAGCGCCGGGCTGGGCGCTGGCATCGAGGGTGCCGGCGACGCGAACGCCGCCGCCGTCGGCCGCCAGGTAGATCTCGCCGTTACGCTCGACCGTGCTGCGGGCCTGCACCAGGCCTTCGTTGTTGACCACCATGGCGGCGAGATCGCCGCCCACCTTGGCGGTCATGTACACGCGCCCGCCGTCGGCCAGCAACTGGCCCGTGTTGGCCACGCCGGCGAGGCCGGCAACGGTCTTTTCGTCGACCGCGAAGCTCACCAGACGGTCTCCGGCCAGGTCGAGGGTCAGCTTGTTGCCGGCGGCCAGGGCCACGGTGCCCAGTCGCGCCTGGATGACGCCGCTGTTGGCCGCGTAATCGCCCGCCAGCACCACGTAGCCACCCTCGCGGGCGGCGATGACGCCCTGGTTGATCACCTCGGCGCGCGCCGGCGCGCCATCCGGCCGCGTGAAGACATGGCGGCCGGCCATGAAGTCGGAGTTGCCGATCTCAAGTGTCGTCGCCACGAGGCCGGCCACGTCGATGCTCGCCCCGGGGCCAAAGTAAACGCCGTTCGGATTTACCAGGAAGACCTGGCCGTTCGCGCTGAGGCTGCCGAGGATCGAAGAGGGAGAGCCGCCGAGGACCCGGTTGAGGACCACCGAGGAGGAACTTGGCTGGATGAAATGGACATAGCTGGCGCCATCAATGGAGAAGGTCTGCCAGTTGATGATGGTGCGATCCGTCGTCTGCGTGATCTGCTGATGATTGGCGGCCACATTGGCGATGGTCGCCGCCCCGCCCACCACGGTGCCGCCGGTCGGCAGGTCCGCGAAAACGAGACCGGGGATCGCCGCCAGGGCCGGAAACACGGCACGCCGGGCACCGATCAATCGCAGCGAGAGCGCCAGGGGCCGCGGAACAGGGGTGGGAAGATGCGGTTTCATGACATTTCTCCCGACCTGCGGTACCGAACGCGGCCCCGCCGGGTCTGATGAAAAAGGATCAGAAGCTGGCCGTCAGGTTCACCCACCAACGACCATTGTTGCGGCCGTCGCTGACCGTACGGTTGTTGGTCGGCCGAGCGTATTCCACCTTCGCGCCGAACTGCTTGTGCGGGAAAAAGGACACGCCAAAACCGACGCTGCTCAGTGAGTCGGTACGATCTATGCCGGCCGCGGGACGCTTGCGCTGCACCTGGCCGGCGTCGGCAAACACCGAGAAAACGGCTGGCAGGCCGCTCAAGGCGAACCGCCGGCGGAACTCGGCACTGCCCAGCAGCCCCTGGTCGCCACGGATTTCGGCGGCGGGAATGCCACGCACATTGCCCGGGCCGCCAAGGCTGAATTTCTCCGTATCCGGCAGGGCGTCCGCGCTGAGGACGGCGGCGCCACGCAGGTAGAGGTCCCAGGTGGCGGTCAAGGGGCGCAGGTGGGTCACGTCGGCATCCAGCTTGGCCCGGGCGGCGTCCTGGCGCGTGCCATCGGGATTGCGCTTGAAGTTGCCGCTGAACGCCAGGGTAGCGTTGGTCACCGACACGTCGGGATGAATCCGGCTGTAAAGCGCGCTGGCGGTCAGCAGCGTGATATGAGTGCGGGATATCTCCACCCCCAGGGCCCGCTGCCGGGTGTCATTGGCGCGCAGGCCGCCGCCCACTACCAGGTTCTCGGCGCGACTACGCAGATAGGGATGGCTGACGGTGAGTTCGGTGATCCGGGCCCGGCCATCGATGCCGAGGGCGGCAAAGTTGCCGCGCACGTCGTAGTCCACCTCGGCATAGCTGGCGGCGAGCCGCATCCCGTCGGCATTCACGGGCAGGCTGTAGGCAACGCGGCCGTAGTCCAGCAGTCCCTGCTCCGAGCGGATGGCCCGCAAGGACAGCTGGTCGCCGAGACCGAATGGATTGTTGACATCCGCCGACCCCTCCAGGCGCAAGGCCCCCACCTCCTTGCGGCCATGGTTGTTGAGGCTGAGGCTGCCGGCGACGGGCTTCTCTTCTATCTGGATTTCCAGGTCGGCCGTGCCGTACTGGGCGCCGGGCTGGAACACCCCGCGGGCGGTAATGCCGGGGAGGTCGTTGAGCAGCAGCAGGCTGCGTTCCAGGCCGGCATCGATGACCGGCCGGTCATCCTGCAGCCGCGACATGAACCGGCCGATGGCGGCTGTGGAATAGCGCTGATTGCCGACGACCGACACCTTGCCAACCCTGCCCTCGATGATCTCGATGCGGACGATGCCGTTGTCAACTCTCTGGGCGGGTACGATGGCGCGGGCCAGCACGTATCCCTTCTTGCGGTACAGGTCGGTGATAGCCTCGGCGATCTTGTGGAGGTCGTACAGGTTGAGCGGCTTGCCCACCTGATCCTTGACGAAGGCCTGCAATTCCTCGGTGCTCACCGCGCTGTTACCGGTGAACTGGATGGCATTGACCAGGAACTTTTTCTCGGAAGGATCGGCTGCGGCCTTGTCGGGGGCGGGCAGGACTGGCGGCGGCGCCGTCGACGGGCTGGCCGGACGGGCCGGGCCGATGGACTCCTGGATGCTGCCTGGGGTGGGAGGCACCGGCTGCGCCATGCCGGGGGTTGCCGCCATGACGGCAAGCAGGCCCACTGCGGCTGCCAGGAACCCGCTCTCCCGAAGCCGCCCCTCAGCGCCGCCGGGCATGGCGGCGCCAGCCGCCATTCGAGCGTCTCCCCTCACTCCGTGAACCTCCCGCTGGATATTTTTGTCATTTTTCTTCCGGATCGATTTTATGCTTGGCCGCGGACTCGCCGCTTGATCTTTATCAAGGTTTCTTTGATCCGGGCGCGGCATGAGTACTCCCCGGCCGGGCCGGGCGCGCGTCAGCGGTCCCGGGGCTTGCGGGAGGGACACACCACCCGGTGCCGCAACTGGCCGGGGGCGTGGGTGAGGAGTACGGAGAAGAGCAGGATGACCCAGAAGACTGCCTCCCGGCTTTCCGGAACCAGCAGGAACAGGACCAGCACCGCGAGCTTGCCCAGGATGCTGAGACCGTTCACCTGGTACAGATAGGCAGAGTTCGACCATCGATCCAGCGCCAGGATGCCGATGCCCGAACCACCCAGCAGCCACGCATAGCCTTGCCATGCCGGAGCGGGCAGCCCCCCCAGCACGCCGGCGCCGACGCCGACCACACCCACCAGGTGCAACGCGCGCAGCCCGTTGATCAGCCAGCGCCGGCCGGGGAAGTCGCGATGGCGGGCCTCGGTCACCGGATTCCCCTTGCGCCTATCGCGGACGCGCCAGCACCCGGATGTCGGCGCCGACGCGGCGCAACTCGCGGATATCCAGTGCGCACTTGCCGGACAAGTCCGCCAGGGCGGGCAGATCGAACATGCCGCGCCCGCTGCCGATCAGGCTCGGCGCAAGATAGATCAGCAACTCGTCCACCAACCCTTCGCGCAGCAGCGAGCCATTCAGTTTGAAACCCGCCTCGGCGTGCAGCTCGTTGATGCCGCGGCGCGCCAGTTCCGCCATCAGTGCCGCCAGGTCGACCTTGCCCCGGGCATCGGGCAGCACGATCACTTCCGCGCCGCGGGCGCGCAGGGCGGCGATCTTGTCCGTGTCCTCGATCGCGGCGGCGATCAGCGCATTGCCACCGTCCAGGATGCGCGCATTCGGCGGCGTCTCCAGACGGCTGTCGGCCACAACCCTCAGCGGCTGGCGCTCGCAGGGCACATCGCGCACCGTGAGGCCGGGATTGTCGTCGCGGACGGTACCCGCGCCGGTGAGCACGGCGCAGGCGCGCGCGCGCCAGGCATGGCCGTCGCGGCGCGCTTCGGGGCCGGTGATCCACTGGCTCTTGCCGTTGTCGAGCGCCGTCTTGCCGTCCAGGCTGGCCGCCACCTTCAGCCGCAGCCAGGGCCGTCCGCGCGTCATGCGCGAGACGAAGCCGATGTTGAGCTCGCGCGCCTCGGTTTCCAGCAAGCCCGCCGCCGTCTCGATGCCGGCCGCTTCGAGGCGGGCCAGCCCTTCTCCGGCGACTTGCGGATTGGGGTCGAGCATCGCCGCCACGACTCGCTTGACACCCGCCTCGACCAGGGCGTCGGCACAGGGCGGCGTGCGGCCGTGATGGCTGCAGGGCTCGAGGGACACGTAAACGGTGGCGCCGCGAACATCGGCGCCGGCGGCGCGCAAGGCGTGGATCTCGGCGTGGGCTTCCCCGGCGCGCTCGTGCCAGCCTTCGCCGGCAATCGCGCCGTCCCTGACGATGACGCAGCCGACGCGGGGATTGGGCGTAGTGGTAAACAGGCCGCGCCGCGCCAGCCGCAGCGCGCGGGCCATGAACTCATGATCGTCGGCGGTAAACACTTGCGTTTCGAGTTTGGAGTTGCTCGTCGCGGGAATGATTTCAACCCGGAACTCGGAGCCCTAAACCGCGTCAGGCGGGCCTGGCCCGCCTGACGCGCGGCTTCTTCACTTCGCGAATGGCTTCGCGGAACTCTTCCACGTCCTCGAAGTTGCGATAGACGGAAGCGAAGCGCACATAGGCGATCTTGTCGAGCTTGCGCAGCTCGCGCATGACCAGCTCGCCCACCTTCTCCGTCGGCACCTCGCGCTCGCCCAGCGCCAGCAGTTTTTCCTCGATGCGCTCGATCGCCGCATCGATGCTCTCGGTGGTGACGGGGCGCTTGCGCAGCGCCAGCATCAGGCTGGCCAGAAGCTTGTCGCGGTCGTAGTCGGCGCGGCTGCCGTTCTTCTTGACGATGAGCGGCATGCGCAACTCGACGCGCTCATAGGTGGTGAAGCGCTTGTCGCAGGCGAGGCAGCGCCTGCGGCGGCGGACGGTGTCTCCCTCCTCGTTCTCACGCGTGTCGATGACCTGCGTGTTGGGCTCGGTGCAGAACGGACATTTCATGGCGTGATCTGCCCGGAAGCGCCCGCCCTCAGGCGCCGTACACCGGAAAGCGCTTGCACAGCTCGGCCACCTTGCCGCGCACCCTGGCGATCACCGCGTCGTCGTTCGGCGCATCGAGCACGTCGGCGATCAGGTGCGCCACCTGCTCGGCCTCGATCTCGGTGAGGCCGCGCGTGGTCATGGCCGGCGTGCCGAGGCGGATGCCGGAGGTGACGAAAGGCTTCTGCGGGTCGTTCGGGATGGCGTTCTTGTTCACCGTCAGGCGGGCACGGCCGAGAGCCGCCTCGGCCTCCTTGCCGGTGATGTTCTTGGCGCGCAGGTCAACCAGGAAGACGTGGCTCTCCGTGCGGCCGGAGACGATGCGCAGGCCGCGCTCCTCCGACAGCACGCGCGCCATGACGCGGGCGTTGTCGATGACCTGCTCCTGGTAGTTGCGGAATTCGGAGGTCATCGCCTCCTTCAGGGCCACGGCCTTGGCCGCGATGACGTGCATGAGCGGACCGCCCTGCAGACCGGGGAAAATGGCGGAATTGATCGCCTTCTCGTGCTCGGCCTTCATCAGGATGAGGCCGCCGCGCGGGCCGCGCAGGGTCTTGTGCGTCGTCGTGGTGACGACATCGGCGTGCGGCACCGGATTGGAGTAGAAGCCGGCGGCAACCAGGCCGGCGTAATGCGCCATGTCGACCATGAAGATCGCGCCGACCGATTTCGCCACCCTGGCGAAGCGCTCGAAGTCGATGCGCAGGGCGTAGGCCGAGGCGCCGGCGATGATCAGCTTGGGCTTGTGCTCATGCGCCAGCCTCTCCATGGCGTCGTAGTCGATCTCTTCCTTCCCGGTGAGGCCATAGGGGATGACGTTGAACCACTTGCCGCTCATGTTGAGGGCCATGCCGTGGGTAAGATGGCCGCCCTCGGCCAGACTCATGCCCATGATCGTGTCGCCCGGCTTGAGGAAGGCCATGAACACCGCCTGGTTGGCCTGCGAGCCGGAGTGCGGCTGCACGTTGGCCGCCTCGGCGCCGAACAGCTTTTTGGCACGATCGATGGCCAGCTGCTCGGCGATATCCACGTATTCGCAGCCGCCGTAGTAGCGCCTGCCCGGATAGCCCTCGGCATACTTGTTGGTGAGCTGCGAGCCCTGCGCCTCGAGCACGGCATGGGAGACATAGTTCTCGGACGCGATCAGTTCGAGGTGGTCTTCCTGGCGGCGGTTCTCGGACTCGATCGCCTGCCACAGTTCGGCATCGACTTTGGCCAGGGTGTTTTTCTTGGAAAACATGATGGGAAGGCTAACTGGTTGAGGAAAGGAGCGATTTTACCACGGCAAGCGTCCTGTCCCGGGTCCGGCTCAGCGGGGCAATTCCGGGAGGACCCCGCCCAGATCATGCTCGCCGGCCAGCCGCAGCATCTCGGCCCGCGCCGCATCACGCAGCCGGGCCGCCGCCGCCCAGTCTTCCCCGGCGGGCGCGAGTTGCGCGCCGACCTCGAACTCGGGCCGGCCGTGGCGCGGCAGCCAGGTCTCGGCGCGCAGGATGGCTCGGGCGCCGCGCAGCCCGGCCACCACGACCGGCACGCCGGCCTTCGCGGCCGCGACGAAGGCGCCCATGCGGAAGGGTTTCAGGCCGGCCTCGCGCGAGAACGTCCCTTCGGGAAAAATGCCGACGCTTTGCCCGCGGCGCAGCGCAGCGACGATCTCCTCGACATCCTCCGCCCCCTGGCGGGCGTCGAAGCGTTCGACGAACAAGGCACCGAGGCCGTTCAGGACGGCGCGCAGGTAGCGGCTCCCCGCCAGCTCGCGCTTGGCGACAAAGGCATAGCCGGGGCGCGGCGGCAGCACCGCGACGAGCAGCAGCCAATCGACGTAGCTGGCATGGTTCGCCAGCAACACATGCGCCCCGGCCGGGAGGCGCTCCAGGCCCGCCGCCGCCACCGGCATGCCGGTCAGGCGCAGGTACAGCCGCGCGGCATAATGTGCCAATGGCCGAGCATAAGCCGGGCGCCGCAGCAGGGCTACGGCCAGCGAGACCGGCAGCGCAAGCAGGAGATAAGCTGTCCAGCACCAGGCGCCGTACAACCATCTGGCCGAGTGGCGCAGCGCGGCGCCCGCGCGGGCTCGCGCCGCGCCGAGCGCGAGCCTGGTCATCTGCAGCCACAACGGCGGCGGCGCCGTGCCGACCAGCCCCAGTTCGAACATCTCGCGCGAAGCGGCGCGGCGGATCTTGCCGCTGGATGTCTTAAGAACGGCGTGCG
>PNJM01000036.1 GCA_013821865.1 Rhodocyclaceae bacterium | reverse complement strand
TCCTCCTCCCACTCGGTGTCGCGCTGCAATGCGGCCTCGGCGTTCATGCCGCCCTCTTGCCGCGGGCGCCGCTGAATTTCCGCCACAAACCAGCCATGCCGTCGGGCAGCAGCAGCGTGACGAGGATGAACAGCAGCCCCAGGAAGAACAGCCAGTATTCGGGGAAGGCGACGGTGAACCAGCTCTTGGCGAGGTTCACCAGGAAGGCGCCGAACACCGGTCCGATCAGCGTGCCGCGGCCGCCGACGGCGACCCAGATGGCGATCTCGATGGAATTGGCCGGCGACATCTCGCTCGGGTTGATGATGCCGACCTGCGGCACGTAGAGGGCGCCGGCAACCGAGCACAGCACGGCCGACAGGGTCCACACGAACAGCTTGTAATGGAGCGGGTTGTAGCCGATGAACATGACGCGCGGCTCGGCATCGCGGATCGCCGCCAGGACGCGGCCGAATTTCGAGGTGACCAGGTAGCGGCCGATCAGCAGCGTCGCCATCAGCAGGATCGCCGTGAGGGCGAACAGGGACACCCGCATCTCCGGCGCGGTGATGCCGTAGCCGAGAATGCGCTTGAAATCGGTGAACCCGTTGTTGCCGCCGAAACCGGTCTCGTTGCGGAAGAACAGCAGCATGAAGGCGAAGGTCAGCGCCTGGGTGATGATCGAGAAATACACGCCCTTGATGCGCGACCTGAAGGCGAAGAAGCCGAAGACGAAGGCCAGCAGCGCCGGCACCACGAGCACCAGCAGCAGCGCCCAGACGATGTGCTCGCTGCCCTGCCAGTACCAGGGCAGCTCCTTCCAGTCGAGGAAGACCATGAAGTCCGGCAGGTCCGAGTGGTATACGCCGTCACGCCCGATGGAGCGCATCAGATACATGCCGAAACCGTAGCCGCCCAGCGCGAAAAAGAGCCCGTGGCCGAGGCTGAGGATGCCGCCGTAGCCCCAGATTAGGTCCATGGCCACGGCGACGATGGCATAGCACATGATCTTGCCGCCCAGCGTGATGACGTAGTCCGAAACGTGCAGGACGCTGTCTTTCGGCGTAAACAGGTGTAGCCCAGGCAGCAGCACCAGCGCTACGAAGGCGAAGGCGCCGAGCGCGAGCCAGCCTTTTTTCGGCGTGGCGGCGAGGAAGCGGATGACGAACGGCGTCCTCATGTCAGTTTTCGGCGAACCTGCCCTTGAGGGCGAACAAGCCCTGCGGACGCTTCTGGATGAAGATGATGATGAACACCAGCACGACGATCTTGGCGATCACCGCGCCCGTCCAGCCCTCGAGAAACTTGGTGACGACGCCCAGACCCAGCGCCGCCCACACGGCGCCGGCGAGCTGGCCGACGCCGCCCAGCACCACCACCATGAAGGAATCGACGATGTAGCCCTGGCCCATGTCCGGGCCGACGTTGGCAATCTGCGACAGCGCCACGCCGCCCAGGCCGGCGATGCCGGCGCCGAGGCCGAAGGCCAGCGTGTCCATGCGCCCGGTCGGCACGCCGACGCAGCCGGCCATCGGACGGTTCTGCGTCACGGCGCGCACGAACATGCCGAGCCGCGTGCGGTTCATGAGCACCCAGACCAGCGCGAGCACGAACAGCGAGAAGCCGACGATGGCGATGCGATTCAACGGCAATACGATGTTGTTGGCGATCTCGATGCCGCCCGACATCCAGGCCGGGTTCGCCACCTCGACATTCTGCGCGCCGAACAGCGAGCGCGCCGCCTGGATCAGGAACAGGCTGATGCCCCAGGTGGCAAGCAGGGTTTCCAGCGGACGGCCGTAAAGGAAGCGGATCACCGTCCGCTCCATGACGATGCCGACCAGCGCCGCGGCGAAGAAGGCGGCCGGGATCGCGGCCGCCACGTACCAGTCGAGAGCGCCGGGGAAATGATTGCGGAACACGGTCTGCATGGCGAAGGTGGCGTAGGCACCGACCATCAGCAGTTCGCCGTGGGCCATGTTGATGACCCCCATCACGCCGTAGGTGATGGCGAGCCCCAGGGCGGCCAGCAGCAGGATGCTGCCGAGGCTGAGGCCGGAGAAAACGCGGCCCGCGTTGTCGCCGAAAGCGAGGCGGGACTCGACGGCCCTGACCGAAGCCGCGGCCTCGATGCGGACTTTCTCGTCGGGCTCGGCGTTCTTGTCGGTCAGCGCCGCCAGCAGGTTCTTGACGTTGGGGTTGCCGCTCTCGCCCAGGGCCTTGACGGCGGCCAGACGGACGGCGGCATCGGGATTCTTCAGATTGGCCTGGGCATGGGCCAGGGAGAGGATCCGGCCGATCCGGGGATCCCTTTCCTTCTCCAGGGCGCGGGCCAGCAACGGCGCCATCTCGGCGTCGGCGCTGCCGGCGAGTTCCTGCGCAGCTTGCAGGCGGGTCTGGCGATCGGGGTCGAACAGTCTGAGCACGGCCAGCGCGGCGGACAGCTCGCCGCGTATCCGGTTGTTGATGGTGATGCCGTCGCGGTTCTCCGGCGCCGGCTTGAGTTCTCTGCCGCTGATGGCGTCGAGCACGCGGTCGCCTTCGACGGCAACGATCCTGTCGCCGGCAACGTGGAGCGCATCTTCCGACAGGGCCTTCAGCACGCGCAAGGCCTCCGGATCGGCCGTCTGCGCCAGCTTGCGGATGGCGGCGATCCTGTCGTCGGACTCCTCGGCAGCCAGCTGCTTCACCGTGGCCGGATCCAGGACGGCGAGCGAAGGTGCGGCGATCAGCCAGAGCAGCAGGGCGAAAAGCGCGGATTTCATGGTGTCGTGGGAGAGGAAAAACCTGCGGCCGAAACCGGCCGCAGGTTTCATGCCGGCTTACTTGCCGTCCGGCTCGTCCTTCTTCTTGTCGTTGCCCGGGATGTACGGGCTCCAGGGCGCGGCCTTGACCGGGCCCTTGGTCTTCCACACGACGTTGAACTGGCCGTCGGCCTTCACTTCGCCGATGAACACCGGCTTGTGCAGGTGATGGTTCTTCTCGTCCATCTTCACCTCGAAGCCGGACGGCGCCTTGATCTTCTGGCCGGCCATGGCGGCGATGACCTTGTCCACATCCGTCGACTTGGCCTTCTCCACCGCCTGCTTCCACATGTGGATGCCGATGTAGGTGGCTTCCATCGGGTCGTTGGTCACAACCTTGTCGGCATTCGGCAGCTTCTGCTTCTTCGCCCAGTCCTTGTACATCTTGATGAACTTGTCGTTCTCGCCGTTCTTGAGCGACATGAAGTAGTTCCACGCGGCCAGGTGGCCCACCAGCGGCCTGGTATCGACGCCGCGCAGTTCCTCCTCACCCACGGAGAACGCCACCACCGGCACATCGGTCGCCTTCAGGCCGGCGTTGCCCAGCTCCTTGTAGAAGGGCACGTTGGAGTCGCCGTTGATGGTGGAAATGACGGCGGTCTTCTTGCCCTCGCCGGCGAACTTCTTGATCTTGGCGATGATGGTCTGGTAGTCGCTGTGGCCAAAGGGGGTGTAGTCCTCCATGATGTCGGCTTCGGCGACACCCTTGGACTTCAGGAAGGCGCGCAGGATTTTGTTGGTGGTGCGCGGATAGACGTAGTCGGTGCCCAGCAGCACGAAGCGCTTGGCGGAGCCGCCGTCCTTGCTCATCAGGTATTCGACCGCCGGAATCGCCTGCTGGTTGGGAGCGGCGCCGGTGTAGAAGACGTTCTTCTCCAGTTCTTCGCCTTCATACTGCACGGGGTAGAAGAGCAGGCCGTTCAGCTCCTTGAACACCGGCAGCACCGACTTGCGCGACACCGAGGTCCAGCAGCCGAAGACGACGGCGACCTTGTCCTGGGTCAGCAGCTGGCGCGACTTCTCGGCGAACAGCGGCCAGTTGGAGGCCGGATCGACGACAACAGGCTCCAGCTGCCTGCCCATGACGCCGCCCTTGGCGTTGATCTCCGCGATGGTCATCAGCGCCGTTTCCTTGAGCGCCGTTTCGGAAATCGCCATGGTGCCCGACAGCGAGTGCAGGATGCCGACCTTGATGGTGTCGGCGGCATGGGCGTAGAACGAGGCGGCACCGATGGCGGCGATCGACGCCGAGACTGCCAGCGCCTTGATGAAGTGTCTACGTTTCATTGAAAGCCCTTTCTGTTGGGAAAAAGGTTGGAATGACGGGTGCCCGGTTCTGGTGCGGCAAGCGTTGCTCTGCAAACGCCGTGCCAAGGCAGGCCGGCGGAGCAGCCGCGGAGATCGGCCAATACGCGGAGAAGGGCTAAGCGCGGGGGGCGGGGTTGAGTGCGCGCGGATCAGAAAATCGTGCTGGCGGCGAAAATACATTTCCCGGCAGGAGCCTGTGCGCCGCACAATCGATGCAGAACTTGGTGCATGCCGATCAGATCATGCACAAATACCGTGCATGAGGGATGGCGAGAAGAATCGGTGGAAGTATCCTTCGTTCGCGGCAGGAGCCGGAATCACTCGTAGCGTATGCCGACAACATCGAGCTCGCGCGGGCCGGCCGGGCTCTGGAAGCGCACCGTGTCGCCCTCGCGCGCCTTGAGCAGGGCGCGGGCCAGCGGCGATATCCAGCTGATCAGCCCCCGGCCGGCATCCGCCTCATCGATGCCGACGATCCGATAGGTGAACTCGCCGCCCTCCGCGTCGCAGACCGTGACGATCGCGCCGAAGAACACCTGTTCCGTGTTCTCCTGGCTGGCCGGATCGACGATGACCGAACTCTCCAGCCGCTTCATGAGAAAGCGGATACGCCGGTCGATCTCGCGCAGGCGCTTCTTGCCGTAGATGTAATCGCCGTTCTCGGAGCGGTCGCCGTTCTTCGCCGCCCAGGACACGACCTGCACCAGCGCCGGCCGCTCCGTCTTCACCAGGTGCTCCAGTTCGGACTTGAGCAGCGCGTAGCCGCGCCGCGTCATGTAGTTCTTCGTGCCGTGCGGCAGCGCCGGCGCGGCCGGGCCGTCCTCGTCTTCCCCCGCGTCTTCCTTGACGAACGCCTTGCTCATTCGCTGGCCCCGGCTCATTGAGGGCATAATTATAAACTTCAAAAAACCAAGAAACCGGCCGTGCCATCACCCAACGACGAAGACCGCCTTGCGCGGCGCAGTGCGTTTCTCGCCGGCGCGCGCGCCTGCCTGCCGCTGCTGCCCGGCATCCTGCCCTTCGGCATGGTCTGCGGCGCAGCCGCGGCCGGCGCCGGTCTCAGCCTGGGCCAGTCCTTCGCCCTGTCATGGCTGGTTTTCGCCGGCTCCTCGCAGATCGTCGCGGCCCAGCTCTTCGCCAGCGGCGCGCCGGGCTGGGTCATTATCGCCACCGGCTGGGCGGTAAATCTGCGCTTCATGATGTACAGCGCCGCGCTCGCCCCGCATTTCCGCGGCTTCTCCGGGCCGCGGCGCTGGCTGGCCGCCTATCTCCTCACCGACCAGGCCTTCGCCGTGACGCTGGCGCGTATCCTCGACGGACGGCCGG
The DNA here is from genome assembly GCA_013821865.1 of Rhodocyclaceae bacterium. Taxonomy (GTDB): domain Bacteria; phylum Pseudomonadota; class Gammaproteobacteria; order Burkholderiales; family Rhodocyclaceae; genus Desulfobacillus. The sequence goes on along the minus strand of PNJM01000036.1, from coordinate 9,163 downwards.
GCGCATCGTGGTTCTATCTCGGCATCGCCGCCACGCTGTGGCTGCTGTGGCAGATATCGAGCCTGGCGGGAATTCTCCTCGGTGCACTGATTCCGCAGAGCTGGTCGGTCGATTTCGTCGTGGCGCTGACCTTCATCGGCGTGCTGGCGCCCCTGCTGCGCGACCGCAACATGATCGCCGCGGCCGTCGCCGGTGGCGGCGCGGCGGTGCTGCTCGACCTGCCCATGAAACTCAACCTGATGGCGGCGGCGGTGGCCGGCGTCGCCGCCGCGCTGCTCCTGGAAAAGCTATGGCCGAAATCGCAGTCTGGGGCGTGATCGCCGCGCTGGGCGCGGCGACTTTCGCCACGCGGCTGTCCTTCATCGCCCTGTTCGCGCAGACCGAACTGCCGCGCTGGCTGCGCCGCGTCCTCTACTACGTGCCGCCGGCGGTGCTGGCGGCCATCGTCGCGCCGCAACTGCTCAGCGGCGCCCCGGGACAGCACGCGGCGCCGGACGCGCCGCGCGTCGTCGCGGCCCTGCTGGCGCTGGCGATAGCCTGGCGCACGCGCAGCACGCTGCTTACGATCGGTCTGGGAATGGCTGCGCTGTGGGGAATGAGGGCGTTATTGTAGGCCGGGCTTCAGCCCGACCTGCACAAGACGGCTCAGTGATAGATCGCCGGCTGGCTGAAGAGCGTCTGGTAATCGTCGAGGAAGTCGTCGAAAGCCTCGATGTCCGGGTCGGTCACGACGAGATCGTGCAACTCGCTGCGGAAGCGCTGCGCCGCCTCGGCACGCATGAAAACGCCCTTGTTTACCCGCTTGTCGATCACCTCGACGGCATCCTGGGCCGGGTAGTCGACGACGTGGAGAACCGGGTTGTCGAACACGATCATCATGAGATATGCACCTCCATGGTTTGTATCTGGGCATGCCCGGCCCGATTTCAACCCTGCTCCGCATGTTGTTTTTCCCGCGTCCGCCGCATACCATAGCCGCATGATCGAATCCGAGGACATCACCGCCCTGCGTCTGCGCCTGCACGAGCTCCAGGTCGAGCACCGCGACCTGGACGAGGTGATCGAGCGCCTCGTGCAATCGCTGCCCCATGACGAGCTGATGCTGCGGCGGATGAAGAAGCGCAAGCTGCTGCTGAAGGATCGCATTTCCATCCTCGAGCGCATGATCGAACCCGATATTCCCGCCTGACGACTCAAGATGAGCAAACCGAAACCGTTCGCCTTCAACTTCGACACGCTGAGCCTGCACGCCGGCCAGCAGCCCGACCCGCAGTTCGGCGCCCGCGCCGCGCCGATCTATCTCACCACCAGCTTCGTCTTCAAGGACGCCGACCAGGCCGCCTCGCTCTTCAACATGGAGCGCGCCGGCCACGTCTATTCGCGCATCTCCAATCCGACCAACGCCGTGCTGGAAGAGCGCATCGCCGCGCTGGAGGGCGGCGCCGGCGCCATCGCCGTGGCCTCCGGCCAAGCGGCGATGCATCTGGCCGTCTGCACGCTGATGGGCGCGGGCGGCCACATCGTCGCCTCGCGCGCGCTCTACGGCGGCTCGCACAACCTGCTCGAATACACGCTGCCGCGCTTTGGCGTCGAGACGACCTTCGTCGATCCGCGCGATATCGACGCCTGGCGCGCGGCGATCCGCCCGAACACGCGCCTGCTCTTCGGCGAGACCCTGGGCAACCCGGGGCTGGACGTGCTCGACATCCCGCGCGTGGCGGAAATCGCCCATGCGGCGGGTCTGCCGCTGATGGTGGATTCCACCTTCACCACGCCGTACCTGATGCGCCCCTTCGATCTCGGCGCCGACCTGCTGTTCCACTCTGCCACCAAGTTCCTCGGCGGCCACGGCGTGGCCATCGGCGGCCTGCTGGTGGACGGCGGCACCTTCGACTGGGAGAAGTCGGGCAAATTCCCCACGCTGACCGAGCCCTACGCGGGCTTCCACGGCATGGACTTCGCCGAGGAATCCACCGTCGCCGCCTTCCTGCTGCGGGCGCGGCGCGAAGGCCTGCGCGACTTCGGCGCCTGCATGTCGCCCATGACCGCCTTCCAGCTGCTGCAGGGCATGGAGACGCTGCCGCTGCGCATGCAGCGCCACATCGACAACACGCGCAGGATCGTCGCCCACCTCGCCGCGCATCCCGCCGTGGAATCGGTGTCCTACCCGGAACTGGAGAGCCACCCCGACCACGCGCTGGCGAAGCAGCTCCTGCCGAAAGGCTGCGGCTCGGTGTTCAGCTTCGTGCTCAAGGGCGGCACGAGTGGTGGAAAACTCGCGGGCCGGAAATTCATCGAGACGCTGCGCGTCTTCTCGCATCTGGCCAACGTCGGCGACGCCAAGTCGCTTGTCATCCACCCGGCCAGCACCACCCACTTCCGCATGAGCGACGAGGCGCTGCGCGCTGCGGGCATCCACGAAGGCACGGTGCGCCTGTCGATCGGCCTGGAGGATGCGAACGACCTCATCGAAGACCTGAACAGCGGCTTGCGCGCCGCGCAGAAAGCGTGAGGCGCGCATGGAACTGACCGTCGACCAGAAGAAAACCTACGCCTACACCGGCGGCCGCCCGTTCAACCCGGAATTGCCCACGGTGGTATTCATCCACGGCGCCCAGTGCGACCACAGCGTCTGGGGATTGCAGAGCCGCTACTTCGCCCACCACGGTTTCTCCGTCCTTGCCGTCGACCTGCCCGGCCATGGCCGCTCGGAGGGGCCGCTGCTGCCCACGGTCGAACGGATGGCCGACTGGCTGATGCAGCTGCTCGATGCCGCCGGCGTGGATGACGCCGCGCTGGTGGGTCACAGCATGGGCTCGCTCATCTCCCTGGAGGCGGCCTCGCGCCGGCCCGAGCGCGTGGCGAGGATCGCGCTCATCGGCACCGCGGTGCCGATGCCGGTCTCGGAAGCCCTCCTCGACGCGGCGAAGAACGACGAAGCGAAGGCCGAGGCGATGATCAACGTCTGGTCGCACGGCGCGCGCGGCGCCATCGGCGGCGGAACGGTGCCCGGCCTGTGGCTGGCCGGCGCCGGCATCCGCCTGATGGAGCGCGCGGCGCCCGGCGTGCTGTTCAACGACCTCAACGCCTGCAACGCCTACGCCCGCGGCCCCGAAGCGGCGGCGCAGGTGCAATGCCCTGCCCTCCTCCTCCTCGGCAGCCGCGACCAGATGACCTCGCCGCGCGGCGCACAAAAGTTCGCCGGTTCCCTCAAGGACTCAAGCATCGTAACGATCGAAGGCAGCGGCCACGCACTGATGGCCGAGTATCCGGATGCCGTTCTGGACGCACTGCGGGAGTTCATCCAGCGCTGACGACGCCCAGCGCACCGGCTCAGCCGCCGGCTCGCCGTAGCGAAGCGAAGGCGGGACGGTCGGCTGGAGCGCCTTGCTGGGCATGACTTCCGGAGTTCGCCGTCCGCCGGATGGCTGACGGACACGGCCCAGTAAATTTCATGCCGGAAAAGCTTCACCCCAATAGTTATACGTAAGCGGCCGCGGGCCAGGAAGATACATGGACTGCATAAGCTTGCATTCGAATCCGGCTTCGATCAAAAGGGCTGGAACATCGCGGTTGAGGTGACAGCCACCGGCAATTTTCTTCCAGTGGGGCGTCAGCCTGTCCTGCCAGCGGCCGACGCCTTCGTCTGGTGCGCGACCGTGTTCGCAGAAGATGAGCCTTCCGCCCGGCATGAGGACACGACGCATTTCCCTTAATGCAGCGACGGGATCGGGGATGGTGCACAGCGTATAAGTGACGAGTACGGAATTGAAGCTCGCGTCGTCGAAAGGAATCTTTTCGGCCGAGAGGCCGACGAGTTCCACATCGAGCCCCGCTCGTGCGATACGTTTGAGCGCGAGGCGGTGCATTTGCAGCGCCGGATCCAGGCCGATGATTTTCGTGACCTTGGCCCGGTCGTAATGCCGCATGTTCAGGCCGGTGCCAATGCCGACCTCCAGCACGCGACCCTCGGCCAACGGGACGACTTTCTCCCGCTGACGGCGCACGGGTTTGACGCCGCAGGCAATATCAAGCAAATACGGCAAGATGTGCCGGTCGTACCAGTTATCGTTCACTTCCCCCCCTCTTTGGGTCCCCAATGCCCAGACATTCGAGAGCCCCTACCGCTGCGACCCCATCTTCTGCTCGACGGCGAACACGGCTGCCTCGACCCTTGAGGTAAGGTTCAGCTTGGAAAGGATGTGGCGCACGTGCAGCTTGACAGTGTCGTGCGAGATGTCCAGCGCTCTTGCGATGGCCTTGTTCGACAGCCCCTGCGCCAGGTGATCGAGGATTTCCCGCTCGCGCCCGGTGAGCTGGCCGAGCAGGTTCTCGCGCACCGCGCTCTTCGGCCCCGTCTGCAGCAGGTTCACCAGCTTCAGGGTCATCGCCGGCGCCACCACGGTTTCGCCGCGCACGGCGCGCTGGATGGCGTCTACCAGGTCGTCCGGCTCCATGTCCTTGAGCAGGTAGCCGCGCGCGCCGGAGCGCATGGCGTTGGCGAGATCGTCCTCGGCATCGCTCACGGTGAGAACCAGCGTCGGCCCGCTCCAGCCTTGCTCTTGCAGGCTGCGCAACAGGCTCAGTCCGCCGTGCGGCGGCATGTTCAGATCCATCACCAGCACGTCCGGCTGCTGTTCCTTGAGCAGGCGCGACGCTTCTTCAGGATGTCCCGTCGCGCCGACCACCTGGATGCCGCCGCGTCCTTCCAGCAGCTCCGCCAGACCCTTGCGGAACAGGGTGTGGTCGTCGACCAGCATGACCTTGATGAGTGTTTCCACTACGCGGGCTCCGCCTTGGCCCTGGTTGTCGGGACAAGCAGGCGCAGGCGCGCCCCACCCTGCGTGCGATTGGCGATTTCGATGGTGCCGCCCAGCCGCTGCGCGCGCTCGCTCATGATGCTGATGCCGAAGTGGTGGCGCAGGTCGGGCTGCGCACCGACGACGAACACGCCGCGGCCGTCATCCTCGACGGTGAAGGCGTAATCGCCGTCGATCAGGTCCAGGCTGAGGCGGGCATGCTTGGCGCCGGAATGGCGCACCACGTTGGCCAGCGCCTCCTGCACGATGTGGAATACCTGTACCTCCTGGTCCACCGCAAGGTTGAGGTCGGGAATGCGGTTCTCGAATTCGAGAGTGATGCCGTTGCGGTCGTAGAAATGGGCAACAATCTCCTTGAGGGCATGCACCAGGCCGAGGGGATCCATGCGGCTGCGGAACTGTGTCAGCAGCTCGCGCAGCGACGAGTAGGCCTCGTCCAGCGCCTGCTGAATGTCGCCGCTGTACTTGAGGGCCTTTCCGCTCTCGTACTGCAGCAGCGCCTCGCGCAGCAGTTCGACGCGCATCTTCATGTAGGCCATGGTCTGGGCCAGCGAGTCGTGCACCTCGTTGGCCATCATCTGCCGTTCGTTCATGAATGTCATGCGCAGGTTCTCGCGCATCAGCCGCGCATTCTCCAGCGCCATGCCGAGCTGCTCGCTGATGGAGCAGAAAAGCAGGGAGATCTCTTCCGGGATCCGGCGCTCCTCCGTCATGTACAGGTTGTAGGCGCCCAGCACGCGTCCGCTGTGTTCGAGCGGCACGACGACCATCGAGCGGCACTGGCCGAAATAAGGCAGCCTGGTGCGCTCGGCGCAGGGCATCATGTCCCGCTCGTGCCTGATCTCGTCGCTGCGTATGGCCGAGCCGCACGCGCCGCAGTTGATATCCACCATCTGCTCTTTCTCGACCACTTCGGGCGGCAGGCCGACCGATGCCAGCAGCCGAAGGTGCTGGCCGTCGGTGGTGACCACGCGCACGGCGCCGGCCGAGGCGCCGGAAAGGCGGATCATGGTGCGCAGGAAGCGGGAAAGCAGGCCTTCGAGATCGTGCTCGCTGGCCAGGCTGGCCGTGACCTCGGACAGGATGTGCAAGGCCAGGACCTTGTCGCCCGCCTCGTCACCCTGATCCTTTCCAGCCTTCTGCGGCAGGGAACCGCCCTGGGTCATTCGACTTCTCCACCGATTGGCGCCTGCTTGCCGGGATGGGCCCGGTGGCAGATCCGAAGAGGAAATTCTACACCGCGTAAGTATTCGCTGAAATACTGATCAGGCCGCTCTTCAGGCAACTGGCGGCAAAGGCCAGCGGCCATCCAGCACCCGCTCGGCCCAGAGCAGAGCGGCCACGCTCTTGCCGTCGGTGAGGCGGCCGTCGCGCACGGCCTCGATCGCCTCTTCCAGCGTAAGTTCGACCACCTCGAGGAATTCTCCGTCATCGAGCGCATGGCCAACATGAGACAGCCCGCGCGCAAAAAAGATTTCGATGCGCTCGTCGGAATAGCCAATGCAGGGATGAATCACGCCGAGATAATGCCAGTCGCGCGCCACATAGCCGGTTTCTTCCTGCAGTTCCCGCTGCGCCGTAAGCAGGATGTCCTCGCCTGGATCGATTTTGCCGGCGGGAAGTTCCAGGAACACCCGGGCGAGCGGATAGCGGAACTGGCGCTCGAAGATCAGCCTGCCATCATCACGCTCTGCAATCATCACCACCGCGCCGGGATGGGTGACGTACTCGCGGATCGTTTCCCGGCCATCCGGCAGACGCACCCGGTCTCGTTTCACTTTGAGCAGCCTGCCCGAGAAAACATCCTCGCTGGACAGTTCGGTTTCATGCAAGTGCCTGTCTTTCATCGTGTTTCGTATTTGATCGAGAATTGAACTTATTTCCGACTGATTTTGTCAATTATAAGCAATGACTAATCAACCAACGGAGATCATCATGTCCGGATTCATTCCTGATTTTCCCGCCGATGGCGTGGTGACGGTCAACCGCGTCCTGTTGAAACCCGAGTATAGCGTCGACGATCTCGAGGAACGGGTCGCCCTGCTTTGCGAAAACGTCAAGACCTACCACTCGGAAACCGGTTTCGTCGGCGGCTTCGTGGCGCTCAATTCAGGCGCGATTTCCAACGAGGGCAGCACCGCCGGACAGGCCGTCGAAAGCCCTCTGAAGGACCGGGAGGCACTGATCGTGACCTTCTGGCGTTCTTTCGAGGAGCATGAAGCCTCGCACCGCAGCGAGACCTTCCAGCCCCTGTTCAGGCAGGTACTGGAACTGTGCGTGAACGGCAACGAGGAGATTGCCTACCGCATGCTGTGGTCCGGCAAGGCCTACAGCGCCGAAGAAGCGGCACAGGCGCGAGCAACCAAGGAGCAATACGCGAGAGCAGCCTGACAGGCTGCTAAGGCGATCGCGCCGGAGACCCGCTGAAGGCGGGTCCTGGGTCAGGGATAAGCGAAGAAGGGAAATTGGGCAAGGGCGTTCGCCCCTGCCCTCACCTTGCCGCCAGGTACGCGTAGAACGGGTAGGACGCGTAGATGCAGTATTCCATGACTTTTTCGGGCATGGCGCCGATCAGGGCCACGGCAAGGCCGTTGCCAGAAAGCAGGAAGCGCATGTCGGTCGGCGCCTCGATCGGCGAGTCGTCGGTCGGCGCGTCGAAGTACATCAACTTCACCACGCGCAGATAGTAGAAGGCGCCGACCAGCGAGAACATCACGGCGAAAACGGCAAGCCAGAGATAGCCGGCAGCGACCACCGCCTGCAGCACGGCGAACTTGGCGAAGAAGCCGATGAAGAACGGCATGCCGGCCATGGAGAACATCAGGATCATCATGACTGCGGCGAACCACGGGCTGCGCTTGTTGAGGCCCTTGAAGTCCTCCAGGCGCTCGGCCTCGAAGCCCGCGCGCGACAGCAGCAGGATCATGCCGAAGGCGCCCAGGCTCATCAGCACGTACGACACGACATAGAACATGGCCGAACTGTAGGCGTTCAGCGTGTAGCGCGGGTCGCCGCCGACCACCCCCGAGAGCAGGCCGAGCAGCATGAAGCCCATGTGCGAGATGGCCGAATAGGCCAGCATGCGCTTGAGGTTGGTCTGGGCGATGGCAGCCAGGTTGCCCAGCGCGATGGACAACGCGGCGAGGATCATGAGCATGGACTGCCAGTGCTCGGACAGGTCGAACAGTCCCATCACCAGCAGGCGCATGGCCATGGCGAAAGCGGCCAGCTTGGTCGCCGAGCCGATGAACAGCGTCACCGCCGTCGGCGCGCCGTGATAGACGTCGGGTATCCACATGTGGAACGGCACCACGCCCAGCTTGAACGCCAGGCCGGCCACCAGGAACACCAGGCCGAAGACCAGCACGGTCTTGCCGCCGCCCGTGGCCAGGCGCTGCCCGACCTCGAAGATGTCCAGCGTTCCCGTCGCGCCGTAGATCATCGACATGCCGTAGAGCAGCATGCCCGAGGCCATCGCGCCAAGCACGAAGTACTTCATCGCCGCCTCGGTCGCGCGGGCCGAGTCGCGGTCGATCGCCACCAGGGCATAGAGCGAGAGCGCCAGCAGTTCCAGACCGAGGTAGAGGCTGAGGAAGCTGTTGGCGGAGATCATCACCATCATGCCGAGCGTAGCGAACAACACTAGCAGGTAGTACTCGCCGCGATCCAGATTGCGCACGGCGAGGTAGGTGCGGCCGTAGATCAGCACCACCGTCACGGCGATGTACAGCGCCAGTTTCAGCAGATCGGCGAACAGGTCGTCGATGAACATGCTGCCGAAGGTCAGCACGACCTGGCCATCGAGGGTGAAGAAAGTGATGGCGAAGCAGCCGGCCAGGGTCAGCTGGGTCAGCAGGTAGGCCGCCCAGCGCTGGCCGGCACCGGCGAAAAGATCGACCAGCAGCACGACGCAGGCCATGATGAGAATGAAGATCTCCGCCGAGGCAGGGTAGAGATCCGGCATCACGAAGTTGATCATGTTCGGTCAGGTCCGGTAAGGCTCAGAGCACCTTGCTCACGGCGACGTGCTTCAGCAGGTTGTCGACCGAGGCGTGCATCACTTCGGTGAACGGGAAGGGGTACAGGCCCATGCCCAGCACGCACAGCGCCAGCGCAGCGAGGATGAGGAACTCGCGCGCGTCGATGTCGGTCAGCTCGGCCACGTGGTCGTTCGCCACCGCGCCGAACACCACCCGCTTGTACATCCACAGCGTATAGGCGGCGCCGACGATCAGCGTGGTCGCCGCAGCGAAACCCACCCAGAAGTTGTACTGGACGGCGCCCAGCACCACCATGAATTCGCCGACGAATCCGCTCGTCGCCGGCAGGCCGGCGTTCGACAT
>PNJM01000035.1 GCA_013821865.1 Rhodocyclaceae bacterium | reverse complement strand
TCCCCTATTTCCCCTTGCTATTTCCCCTATTTCCCGCTCGGGGTCCATCCCCGATTGGAACGCGGATTCGCTACGCCATCTCGAAATTCAGCTGTTTCAGGTTGGCCGCGTCGACGCGGTGACTGACCTTGAGAATCTCGATTCCCACTACCTGGTCGTGATCGTTGAAATCCAGAATCACGCCCGGCTTGACCTCTTCGGACTCGATGATGGCCGAATCGTCCAGGCGCAGGTAGAGCGCATCGGCGGCTTGGTCGAAGTGCAGTTTCATAACCTTCCTTTCATCGTCCTGTCAAAGTAGGCCGTCACGATCAGTGCCGGGCTCTTCGTCTGGTTGAATACCACTCGCAGCACCCGGTTCCCGAATTCCGGGATTTTTCTTAGAACATGCTGCAACTCGCCATCCTCGGGATCGGGGTGGGTACTCTCAGGAACCTCAAGGGCTGCTTCGATCCATTCCGCCTTGATGCCACGGTTGGCCACCACGGCTTCGGCGTGCTTGGTCATGTTAAATCGCATGGCAGCAGCAGTCTACACCAGAGCAAGCGGGGTGAGGATTTTCGACAATGCGTGCTTCGAGGCGGGCGGCGTGGTGGTGCTGATGGGCGTGCCGGACAGCCTGGCGGCGGGGGAGAACCGGTTGCTGAAGGGATGACCAAAGAAAAAGCCCGCTGAGCGGGCTTTGAAACAGGAAATTGGGGTCTGTCCCCTATTTCCATGTCCCCTATTTCCAATTTCCTACCCTATTTTTTAGAATGCCATGCATACGGTATAGGGAGAGGCATCATCAACGGCTGTTGCGCAACCAGCTGGTGTGCCAACAACGCTGCAATGCGCTGCGTTGCCGCGCGCTGTCGGCATTCCCGGAGTTGCACGCATCGATCCAGTGAACGGATTACCGTCGTCCACGTTGGAATCAAGTTGCTTGGCAAACTTCCCCAGTATCCCGGCCGAACAAACAATATAGGTACCACTCAGTCCGGTAATGTACTGGTTCGCCGCTACGGTTGAACCTGATTCGATACCGATCCAGCCACCATCAGCGTTCTTCGGCAAGTCCGAGTCAGCAGCTATAGCGGTGGCACCGGCAGCCAAATTCGCACGCCGGACATGTTCCCAAAACGCAACAGATTCACTTGCAGCCAATGATGCTGCTCCGTCCCACCAGTTGCCGTTGATTACGCCGTTGCCGGCCGTACCGCCTCCGGAGGCCAAAGCGATTTGTGTTGCACCTGCGCCCAAGTGAGCTACAGCGCCGGAATCATCACCCGGCAAGGCCTTGTACTTGTCCTGATAGCCGTAGATGAACAGCGGGATATTACGGAAGTCATTGGCGAAGTTTTTCACCTTCGCGCTGTTGATCAGTTCCTGACCCTTCAGCACGCCGCCCAGCAAAAGGCCGATGATTACCAGTACGATGGCGATTTCGACGAGGGTGAAGCCTGATTGTTGTTGTCTCACGGTATTCTCCTGGGATGAATCCTAAAAATCATGAAGCAAAATTGATGCCATCCTTTAAAAGCAGGGTATTGGCATTGAAACTTGTGAAAATATCACAGGTTTCTGTCGATTTTCCGACGACACTGTCGTTTTCTTGTCAAATATTGCCATCGTGAATGCCTTGTCCGGTCTTGCCAATCTGACGTACGGCCAGCGGCGCTGGGTCCTTGTGGGCCTGCTGGTCCTGCTGCATCTTCTGCTGCTGCAGGGTATCGAGAGCGGCGTGGGGCGGACCCTGCTGGTGGTTCATATCGGACTGTTCATCCTCTGGCAGCCTTTCGTTCGCGCCGAGCAGCGGCTGAGCTGGCTGCAGCTGGCAGTCATCGCCGCGGTGGTGCTGGGCAGCGCCATCTGGATCAGCTGGTGGCTGATGATTTTCTGGGTCATGGCACTGGCCGGCATCGTGGGGGGCAAGGTGTTCTTCTTCGCCGCGCGCCGGACCAAAGTGCTCTACCTGCTGGTATTGACCTATCTGGTCGGCGTCCTCCTGGTGTTCCTGGTGCCGCAGGTGATCCCGCAGTCGTACGTCATGCCGCAGATATTCTTTCAGCTCGCCAAGTACGGCCTGCCGGTGCTCTTCCCGCTCATGGCCCTGCTGCCGCTGGAGCAGGAGGCGGAGGACGAGGTGGAGGTGATCGACTTTGTCTACAGCGCATTCGTGTTTCTCATCCTCGCGGTGCTGGTGCTCGGCAGCGTTGCCGCCATGCTGCTCATCAATCGCGGCTACATCGAGTCCCTGGTCTATACGCTCGTGATCCTGTCGGCGGTGCTGTTCCTGCTCGCCTGGGCCTGGAACCCCCGGGTGGGCTTTACCGGCCTGAACGTGCTCTTCTCGCGCTATCTGCTCTCGATCGGCCTGCCCTTCGAGCGCTGGCTGCATTACCTGGCCGAGCACTCGCAAAGGGAAGACCAGCCCGACAAATTCCTCGACGACGCCTTGTCCGGCATGTCGCGCCTGCCGTGGGTCGCCGGCGGGAAGTGGAGGGCAGCCGGCAAGGAGGGCGGCTTCGGCCGGCATGAAGGGCAGTGCAGCGAGTTCCGTCACAATGCGCTGTCGCTTGCCGTGTATACCCGGCACCCCTTGAGCCCGGCATTGATATGGCACTTCGATCTGCTGGCGCAATTGCTCGGCGAGTTCTACCAGGCCAAGCTGCGCGGCCAGGAACTGCAGAAGCTGAGTTACGTCAGGGCGATCCACGAGACCGGCGCCCGGCTTACGCACGACGTGAAGAACCTGCTGCAGTCGCTCAATGCCCTTTGCTTCGCGGCCGCCAGCGAGGGCGAGGAGATTTCACCGCAGTTCCAGGCCTTGCTGCGCCGCCAGCTGCCGGTGATTTCGCAGCGCCTGCAGCAGACGATGGACAAGCTGAGGCGCCCGGAGCTCGAAAGCACCCAATATGTGCCGCTTGGCCGCTGGTGGGCGGCGCTGCGCGGCCGCTACGCCGAGAACGGGGTGGCGTTCGAGCCGGAATCGGTGGCGGGCGAGATGCTGGTTCCGGCAACGCTGTTCAACGGCGTTGCCGAGAATCTCCTGGAGAATGCGCTGGCCAAGAGACAGGGCCATCCCGATCTGCGGATACGGGTGTCCATCGCCGCGGAGGCGCCGCTGAGCCTCACCGTGTGCGACGACGGCGCCGCCATTCCCGACGCCGTGGCGGCCGACCTTTTCCGTGCGCCGGTGGCCTCGCATGCCGGGCTCGGCATCGGCCTTTACCAGGCGGCGCGCCACGCCGAGTTCTATCGCTATGCGCTGGGGATCTTGAGCAACCGGCAGGGGCGCGTCTGCTTCGAGCTGCGCCAGCCGGCGGGGGAAGGGACTACGCCGCAGTAGCGGCTGTCCGGCGGCCGCTACCCGGCTTCTTGCCGATCATGCGATAGACCCGCATGTCGCCCTTGCCTTTGAGGTAGAGGGTCTGAGGCTCGTGGAACTCGAAGCGATCCCTGAGCCGCCGGAAGGTCATGCCATCGACCTGGATCATGCCCGGGACCCCCTCTGCGGTGATGCGGCTGGCGATGTTCACCGTGTCGCCCCACAGGTCATAGATGAACTTCTTCTTGCCGACCACGCCGGCCACCACGGGGCCGGTGCCGATGCCGATGCGGATCTCCAGGCGCGCGTCGTTCACCGTGAAATCCCGCTGCAGCAGTTCGCGCATGGCCAGCGCCATTTCGGCGATGGCCTCGGAGTAGTCGGCCCGGTCGTCATTGAGGCCGCCCGCCACCATGTAGGCGTCGCCGATCGTCTTGATCTTCTCCAGGCCGTATTGCTCGGCCAGCTCGTCGAATGAAGAGAAGATGCGGTTGAGCATGGCGAATACCTGGCTCGGCGACATGCCCTCGGCAACGTGCGTGAAATTGACGATGTCGGCGAACATCACCGTCACGTCGGCGAAGCCGTCGGCGATGGTCTGGTTGCTGTTCTTCAGGCGTTCGGCCACCGGCCCGGGCAGGATATTGAGCAGCAGCCGTTCGGAGCGCTCCTGCTCGAGCTGCAGCAGGCGGTGCGCTTCCTCCATTCGCGCCTGCGCCTTCTGCTTCTCGTTGATGGCGAAGCGCAGCAGCAGGAAAACGATGGTCGAGACCGCGGCGAAGTTGAGGGCGAAGAAGACGACGGCGGTCTGGATCGGAACCTGATTGTTCTTGTGCTGGATTTCCGCCGCGGCCAGGTTGTAGTCGAAGAAGCCGGACAGCGCGAGCAGGAAGATGTAGGCGGCGAACCAGGCGAGCGATTCTCGCCCGCCCATGAAGAGGATGGCCCCGACCGGCGCCAGCAGCCCCCAGATGGTGATGCCGCTGGCCGTGATGAAATTGCCGATCGTCCATTGCACGACGAAGGGGAAGAACAGCAGCAGCGCCAGCTGGCTGAGGCGGAAGAACTCGAAGTTCCCCCAGCGAAGGTAGACCCCCAGGTTGGTCGCCAGCAGGATCTGGAAGGCGAAAGGCAGCGTTGATGACAATTGCGGCCCGAGGCTCCAGTAGATGACGAGCCACAGCATCGAGGCGACGCTGGCGAGGCCCGTGGCGAACATCAGCAGCGACTTGTTCAGGCGCTGTTCCTCGCTGTCGCCCGGGTCGATGCCGGCAGTGCGCAGTCGATCGAGGAGGCTGGGTGAGCCGCCCGTCATGGAGGTCTCCGGAACGTTGGAGCGGGAATGCTCCCGCGATGGTTGCTCAAGTTTCGCAGGAATGGGCGGGGGCGGTCAAGAATATCGGCATAGGCCCGCCTGGGGTGGTCGCTTACGGCAGCCTGCCGGCGGTGACCATGCGGTTCATGAGGATGGGGAGGGGAACCCAGGCGACGAGATCGTCGAACTCGTTGGCCGAGCCCGGGGATGTGACGGCGCGGCTGACGAAAGTCGCGTTGTTGTTGGCGTTTTCGAGTTCGTCGTTTGCGGCACCTGGAATCTGGGTTCCATCGGGCAGGAAAGCGCCGCGCCCGTTGCTGCCATGGGATACGACAATGGCCGGAATTTTGCTCGCGATGGTGGTGCCGCCGTCCGTGACTGTGATGTCGCCCTCCGAGCAAAGGGCGAAGGAGGATTGTACGGGTGTCGCCGTGCATGCTACCGGGGGGGCGACAGTTGCGGCTGCAATCGCATCTTTGAAGGAATTCGTTACGCGGTAGGTGAATCGCCGGCCCCACGCATCCAGTTGGGGTACCCCCAGGTCAGCCCAAGGGAGCGCGCCCTCGGTGCGGGTGCAATCCTCCGTACCTGCGGCCAGGGTTGGGTTGGCGGGCACGGCAATCGTCCGTTGGCAGTGGCAAACCCGAGCAGCGCTTCCCTGATGTCGGCCAGGGATTTGCTCGTATCGCTTGCGTTGCGCAGATCGACTTGCGCGGATAGGGGCATCAGCAGGCCGCCGATCAGGAGTGCGATGATGAGGAGTACAACCGCGAGTTCGGTAAGCGTAAATCCGTTGCGGATTACTAAACAGGTTCGAGGGTATCGTCTCACGGCAGACACCTCAAAATATCGGCACCCGGGGTGTTCGCGTTAAAGGCAGACGGGCCGCTGAACGCAGCGGAGTTGGCGACCGGGACATTGAAGGCGGCCAGGTTTGTGCCCTCCAGGTAGTTGGCCTTGTTCGACTTGTCGGCCGCTGTTGCACGAACCTCCGGGGCAATTCTCTGTCCGGCGAAGATTAGCACGCGACTGCATGAGGGAGATGGCGCGCCGTCGATAGTGATGGAGGACGGCGTGGCAAGTTGGGTAAGAAGCAGCATTTCCTTCCAGTTGGAGCAGAAAGTCTTGTTGTCGGCATTGGCGATGGCATTGCAATCGATGTTGTCGGTCCCTTTCCCGCCTGCTATGGCCAAGGCCTGAAGGTGAACAGTGAAGTCAGGATCATAGAGAAGGCTGCCGATCTGCACCGTAAAATCGCTGCGTCGGATCAATGGGCGAAAAATATCGTCGACCGTGACGGCAAGAAAGCGGTCGTTGTAGTGATCGTTGTCTGCCATCACGAATCGTTTGTTGTTGCTGTCGAGCGCAACCCGGTTGTTCGTGCTTCCGGTGAAGTAGTTGACCTCTCCCGATATGGCATAGGCATTGTCGAACGAATCGAGGTAATTCCGGGCATCGTAGTTGCCGCCGCATTCTGTATAGACCGCATCGGAAAGCACATGGCTCTGGCTGTCGAGGGCCTGACCGGGAGCCACGATCAGTGCGGCAAGATTGCCTGCAATGAGGTTTCCGCTTCCGTCGATGACATCGATCTGCCCCAGAGTGTCCCAGTTGAGTGCGTCGGTTACCGGAAATTTCTTGAAGCGGCCTGAAACCACGTACCAGAGGCATTCTCCCCGGCCGTCACGCAACGACGTTGTTCCAAGGGTTTTCCATGGGATTTTCCCGATTACGGAGTAATCCTTGTTGTTGCCCGCGAAGTTCGGCGGGGTCCCGCCTTCAGCGGCCACGAATCCAACCCCAAAGCCCAAGTCGGGAAGGCGCAGATAGCCCGCCGAGATCACAGTCGGCTGCGAGATCGCATCGCCGACCAGCGCCTCCTTGGCCTGAGCGAGGGCGTTGGCAGTATTTTGCATGCGCGCTGTCCGCAATTGCGACGAGTTCAGTTGCTTGACAAACAGATAGAGCGCGCCTGCGCCCAGCAGGGCGAGGACGGCGATCAGAACGGCGCCTCGCTGGCGGAATACTCGATTCGGGGAGGGGGGCCGGGTCATGGCCGCATCCGTCAGGGCCGGCGGCGGCCTATCTGGTCTTGCCCGGTGCGGCAGCACTGCGCTTGATTACGATCTGCCCGCCGCCTACTCCGCTGCTGGTCTCGTGCGTGGCCCGGTTGATGGATTCACCGACCTTGAGCGAGGCTGGCGCCTCCTCGCCGGCGATGACGGTGGCGCGCCCGGGCTGGCTCCTGTCGATTTCGACGCGCACGCCGGTTCCGGGGGGGTTGTCGTATTGCGGCGTGCCGTTGATCCAGGCGGTGCTCTTGCCGCCGCTTCGTTGCACGACGCCGCTCACCGACAGGGTGGCGCCTTCGACGAGCTGGGATTCCTTTTCCCGGATATTCAGGAGGCGCTGGCGCTCAAGCGCGGCGCGCCGCTCGGGGGTGAGGAAGAGGCGGCCGAGCTGTTCGGCCGCAGCGGGCATGGCGGCCGGCAGCAGGCATGCGGCGAGCAGGACCGCCGCCAGCCGGCCTTTTTTTTCGGCGATGGGCGGGAGAGTCATCAGGCCTCCTTCTTCTCGCGTATGGTGATCCAGTCGATCGAGCATTCCGCCTTCAGTTGGGGCATCGCTCCGCCACGCTCGCTCGGCCCTTTCGGAACGCGCTCGACCACGCAATCGCGGGGCCTGATGTAGGCGCGGGCCGAGGTGCGCAGGTCGGACAGGAAATTGAGCAGGTCTTCTTCATGCAGCAACGGCATCTGCAGTCGCATCGTGCTGGCGAGGAAGTCGTAGCCGCCGCCCGTGCCGGCGGCCGTACCCGCGCCCTCCAGCGGCCGCTGCGGCGCGATCTCGTACTGGATGTCGTACAGCTTGCGTGCGCTCCTGATCTGCCGGATCAGCTCGACCCAGTCCAGGCGCTGCTCCTCGCCGATGATGCCGCGGGCCTGGAGCGCATTGAAGCGCGCGATCTTTTGCTTGATCTCCTGCTCTTCTTCGCGCGCGCGCGACAGCCTGCCCTGGATTTCGCTGCGCTTGGCCAGGGCTTCACGATTCGCTTTCCGCTCGGTTTCGAGCAGCCTGGTCGAACCGAAGGCGATGGCGCCGCCGCCGGCGACCATCACGAGGGCGAGCGCCAGGCTGAGGCGGATGCGGCGGAAATCATCCTTGGAAATCAGGGCGGCCATGTCATAGCTTCCGGCTGATATGCACGGTGAACCTGGGCTGCGTCGCACCGAGGGCGGCATCGCCGCCGCTCTTCAGCGATTTGCCCGATTCGATGTCGAAGGGCAGGCGGAGAATCGTGACCTTGAGGGAGGCATCCCTGCGCAGGGCGGCGGCGAAGCCGTTGATGGCGTCGAGTTGGCCGCGCTGGTCGCTGCCCATGGCCACCGGCAGGGTGCCGTGGACTACCGCGACGGCATACATCGATCCGCCGTCCTTGTCCGATGGAGCGGCGGCCGGCCTGCGCGCGGCCTGCGCCTGGGCGCCTTCGTCCGGGTTGGCGCTGAGCAGCCAGTCGATGCGCTCGACTTCCACCTGCGGCGCATCCTGCAGGCCGCCGCTGATGGACAGGTAGAGCGGTTCCAGCGGCGCCGAGCGTTTTTCGATATCGTCGTAGCGGTTGATGACCGTTCGGAGCGTATCCGTGCCGGTGGGCATGGGAGGATAGGTCTTCTGGATTGCCGCGTATTTCTCCCCGTCGGATACCGTCTGTGCGCGGGTTTCCTCGGTCCGGCCGCGGAGGTCGAACGCCTCGTAAAACTGCTTGCCGGCGAAGAGCAGGCAGCCGAGCAGTACCACGACGCCCGCGCCCAGGAGCGCCGAGCGTGCCTGCCAGAGGCGGAAGAAACGGCGGTCGGCGGCGGGGGCGAACTGGTCGCGCGGCGGCCGCTGGGCGAGCAGGTGCAGGAAGAGGGCTTCGCTGCGCGAATCGAGAGGCAGGGATTTCAGTCCGCAGGAGCGGCCGAGCGCGTGCAGGTCGAGGATCTGGAACTGCAGATCGTCGGTATTCCGGCAGAGATCGAGAAATGCCCCCGTGTGCGCAGGATGGGACAGGGCGATCACGGGTAGCGGCGCGCCGCGCGATACCAGCCGCTGGCCGAGCAGGTACTGATGGATCTTGGCGGCCTCCGCGGCGCAGGCGGCCGCAGCTTCCACGGCACCGGATGCGCTGAGCGGCGTCAGGCGGCTGAAGCGGATCTGACCGCTTTCGAAGTAGCTTTGCCGAACGCCGCCATGCGTCAGCGTGATGAGCAGGCACTGCGTTCTCGGGGGCTGGATTTTGCCGAGCAATTGCGCGCCGAGCAGCGGCAGCGAGTAGACGCCCGCGAGTTGCACCTGGGCGGCGTGCATCGCGGCCAGCCAGGGCTCGAACAGCTGCGGGCGCGTCAGCCCGGTGAACAGGAACTTCTCGTCGCGCCGGCCGGATTTTTCGCGGCCGAATGAAATGGCGGTGGCCAGTGGCGAGCCATAGAAGTATTGCCCGAGCTTGCGCGCGAGCAAGGCCTTGCGGTCTGCCCCCTGCGTGTAGGGGAGCGCTTCGGTCTGGAAGCCCTCTTCGGCGATGTCGGCCAGCAGGTAGAAGTTGCTGCGGTGATGCTCGTGGAGATACGCCGAGAACGCCGCCATACCCTCTTCGCCGGCGGGGAAAAGCCCTTCCTCGCGCAGCGATCCGTCCTGCCAGAGAAAGGCGCCGAGATGGTTGGCGTCGAGATAGAGAAGGCGTCGTTGCGGCATCAGACTTTGAGTTTCGTGATGACGTCGTAAATCGGGCCGAGCACGGCGAGCATGACCCAGCCGAGGATGGCGCCGAGAACGAGGGTCATCGCCGGCTCGACCATGGTCTGCAGTTTCTCGATCGATTCCTTCACGTCGCGGTTGTAGAAATAGGCGACGTTGAGCAGGGCCGTGTCCAGCGCCCCGGTGTTCTCGCCCACGCGCAGCATGCGGATCACCAGCGGCGGAAACAGCCCGATGTTCTGGAACGCCACCGTCACGTTCTGGCCCTCGGCGATCAGCTGTCCCGCGCGCTTCAGGCCGCCCTGGATGACGACATTGCCGACCACGTCTTCCGTGGCGCGGATGGAGTCGATGATGGCGATGCCGGAAGAGTACATCATGGCAAAGACGCTGGCGAAGCGCGACAGGATGATCTTGCGCAGGATCGGGCCGAGCACGGGCAGGTTCAGCTTCATCTCGTCGAAGCGGTAGCGGACGGCGGGGTTGGCATCCACCATCACCTTGAGGCCGATGGCGGCGGCGATCGGAAGGCCCAGGACGAGGTACCAGTACTCCTTGACGATCGCCGATGTGGCGATCAGGACCTTGGTCTGGGTCGGCAGCGTCTGCCCCATGTTCTTGAAGAAGCCGGCCATCTGCGGCACGAGATAGACCATGAGGAACATGGTGACGCCCAGGACAACGGTGCCGACGAAAGCCGGATACATGAGGAGCTTCTTGGTGTGCGAGGCGAGTTCGTCCTCCCACTTGAGCGAATCGTTGAGGCTTTTCAGCACCTCGGGCAGGTTGCCGGTGTTCTCGCCGGCCAGCACCAGGCTGCAGAAGACCTTGTTGAAGACCTTGGGGTGCTCGGTCATTGCCTGGGACAGCGTGCGGCCGCCTTCGATGCTCTCGATCATGCCGGCGATGACCTCGCGGAAGCGCGGGTTGAGCAGGCTGTCGCGCAGGTCGGTCAGGCCCTCCAGTATCGGCACGCCGGCGCGGGTGAGCTGCTCGATATGAAAACAGAAGTTGATGAGTTCCCGCCTGGGCACCTTGATGCCGCGAAAAAGCCCGCCCTGCTTGACCGGATCGCCGTTGATGAAGTCGAGATCCATGCGCTTCAGGCGCATTTCCAGATCGACCAGGTTGATGGCGTCCATCTGGCCATGGACGACGCGGCCGCCGGTGTTCATGGCCTTGTACGAGAAGAGCGACACGCTACATTCTCTCCGTCAGGTCGACCACGCGCGCCACCTCTTCGAGCGAGGTGGAGCCTTCGAGGACGCGCCGCAGGCCGTCCTCGGCCAGCGGACGGAAGCCCTTGGCCAGGGCCGCCTGCTTGACCTCGCGCATGGTGGCGCGCCGGGCGATCAGTTCATCCAGGTCGGCATCGAGGCGCAGCAGTTCCATGATCGCCTGCCGCCCCTTGTAGCCCTGGTATTCGCAGTGCTCGCAGCCGCCGGCGCGGTAGAGCGTGGGCGGCGCGTCGGACGCCAGGCCGAGCAGCCGCGTTTCATGCGGCTCGGCGCGGTAGGCTTTCTTGCAATGCGGGCAGAGGGTGCGCACCAGGCGCTGGGCGATCGCGCCGATGATGTTGCCCGCCATGATGTCCGGCAGGATGCCGATATCGAGCAGGCGCGGAATGGCGCCGATGGCCGAGTTGGTGTGCAGCGTGGAATACACCTGGTGGCCGGTCATGGCGGCGCGGAAGGCCATTTCCGCCGTGTCGGCGTCGCGGATCTCGCCGACCAGGATTACGTCGGGGTCCTGCCGCATCATCGAGCGCACGCCGTTGGCGAAGTCCAGCTTGGCGGCTTCCGCCACCGAGGTCTGGCGGATCATGGTCATCGGGTACTCGACCGGATCCTCGAGGGTCATGATGTTGATGCCCTCTTCGTTGATATGGTTGAGCACCGAGTAGAGCGTGGTCGTCTTGCCGCTGCCGGTCGGGCCGGTGACGAGGATGATGCCTTCAGGTCGAGCGATCATCAGCTTGAGCTGGTCCAGTTGCGGGTCGTCGAGCCCGAGCTGGTCGAGCGGCACGATACCCTTCTGCCGGTCCAGAATGCGCAGCACCACGTTCTCGCCATGGATCGTCGGCTGCGCCGAAACGCGGAAATCGACCGGGCGCCCGCTGATGTTGAGCGAGATGCGGCCGTCCTGCGGCGCGCGCGTCTCGGCGATGTTCATGTTGCTCATCACCTTGATGCGCACCGCCATGGCCGGCCAGTAGGACTTGTGCAGTGCGCGGATCTGCCGCAGCAGGCCGTCGATGCGGTAGCGGATGCGCAGGAAATTCTGCTCCGGCTCGAAGTGCACGTCCGAGGCGTCGCGCTTTACCGCGTCGGTGAGGATGGCGTCGATCAGCCGCACCACCGGCTGGCTGTACTCGTCCGAGGAAGCCGCCAGGCTGCGCCAGTCTATTTCGCCGGTCTCGATCTCGTGCAGGATGCCGTCGATCGACAGTTCGTGGCCGTAGTACTGGTCGATGGCGCGGGCGATTTCCGACTCGCCCGCCAGCACCGTCTCGATCTGCAGGTCGTCGGTCGCCAGCGAGCGCAGCTTGTCCAGCGCGACGATGTCGTTGACGTCGGCGATCGCCACCGTCAGGCGGTGCTGGACACGGTTGTAGTCGAGCGGCAGCAGGCGGTGGCGCTTCGAGAGTTCCTGGGGCACCAGTCGCAGCGCGGCCGGATCGATGATGGCGTGGGAGAGATCGATGCTCTTCTTGCCCAGGCTTTCGCCCAGGGCATCGCGCAGCGTGGCTTCGGAAATGAAGCCCAGGCTCACCAGCAGCTTGCCGACCGGCTGGTTGGACTTCATCTGCTCCAGCAGCGCGATGCGCAACTGGTCCTCGCTGATGATTCCCTGTGCGATCAGGATCTGGCCAAGCGGCCGTCGATGCGGTGCGGGCGAATTCATCTCCATGGCGCCGGCATTTGGCGCTGGGTTATTGTTGCAGTTCGCGGACGCGGCCCGTTGCCTGGTTCTTGTCGAAGGCGGCGGGGCGTTGGGCGGCTGCAGCGAGTGCGCCTTGATAATACTGCAACGCCAGCTTGGGCTGGCGCAACTGATCGAGGCTGATGGCCAGGTTGAACTGGTAGTCCGGATTGTCGGGATCGCCGCTGTAGGCGCGGAAATAGGCCTGCTGCGCTTCGTTCCAGCGGCCCTGCCGGGCGTAGAGATTGCCCAGGGCGAAATTGAGGAAGGGAGAATCGGGCTGGCCGGCGAGCAAAATCTTCAGCCGGCTTTCCGACTGGACCGGGTCGACCTGGCCCCTGAGGCCGATAAGCCCTGCCTGCGCCGCGGCATCCTTGGGATCGGACTCCAGGGCCCGCAGGTAGTGGTTTTCCGCCGCATCGAAGCGGCCCTGCCTGATATCGATTGCGGCCAGGCCATGCAGCGCATCGATGTTCTTCGGCTCGCTTTTCAGCACCTGCGCGTAGTCGCGCTGCGCGGTGGCGAGATCCCCTTCCATCAAGGCCTGGTAGCCATGTGCGATGACCGGATTGAGCTTCAGCCTGCCCGTGGTGATGCGGATCGGACTGTCCGGTTCCGGCGGCGGTTCAGCCGCGGCGCGTGCGACCGGCCGGGCCGGTCGCTCCGGTGCGGCAGCGGCCTGCGACACAGTTGTCGCAGGCAGCGCGGGAGCGGGCGCAACGGCCGGGGCTGCGGGCGCGGGAGGCGTCGCCGCAGATTGGGGAGGCGGGTCAATCGGCGCGCGCGCGGTCTGCGGAGCCGGCCGGGAAGCGCCGGGAGCGACGCCGATGCCGCCCGAGGACTGCATCTGCCACCAGAACCAGGTGCCGATGCCCGCTGCGGCGATCACGACGAAAATGCCGATGAAAACCGGGAAGGCGCGGCGCGGCGGCGATTGTTTGGCTTCAAAGAGATTCTGCGCTGCGGCACGCTCCTTTTGCTGCGCAGCTTCCGCTGCCGCCTTTGGCCGGGCCTGCGCCGGCGTGGCTTTGGGGGCGGCATTGAATTCATCGTCGAGCAGTTCGAGCCGCGACGGCAGTTCGGGCAAGCCTTTCTGCTGGCCGGCGGCTTCTCCGGTCGGTGCTTCCACGGACGGCCGGGACGCCGGGCCCGTCCCCGGCGCGTCCTTGCCGGCCGCGGCCTCGGCCTGGCGCTTCGCCTCCTCGGCCTTCTTCAGCGCATCCATCAGGAGGCTCACTGCGCCTCCTTGTCCCTGGCGGGGCCAAACGGCGTCGAATGTTTGGACACGTCTGACGAGAAGAAGTCCTTGTTCGGGAGAGAATCCCGGAAACCGGCGAAATCGCCTTGGATGTTCGCGTCCTTGAGCACAATCGGTCGCAAAAAGACTACGAGTTCGGTTTTTTGGGCGGTATTCGCACGATTGGTGAAGAGTTCGCCGAAGAGGGGGATATGCCCGACAACAGGCACCCTGTTCGTTTTGTAATCAATACGATCTTCCATCAGGCCGCCAAGTACCGCCACGTCGCCGCTGCTGACGCGCATAACCGATTCCATTTCCCGCGTTCGCAGTTGCGGCACGTTGTTGGTAATCGTCAAGAGGGGGTTCGGGTCCGGCACGAGTGCGGAGATGCTCGTGATAGTGGGGCGCACATCCAGGATCACAGCGTCGTTTTCGGCGACCTGAGGGGTGACGGCCAGCGTCAAACCTACCGAAACAGTCTGTGGAGTCGTATTGACGGAGGTCTGGGTGCCGACGTTAACGGTGGCTGTCTGGGCACTGTCCACCTTGAAATAGACAAAATCCTCGACGACACGCAGGATGGCCGTCTGGTTGTTCAAAACGGAAATCTTGGGACTCGATAGCACCTTTACGTTCCCAAACGTCTCGAGCAGCTTGAGGGTCAGGCTCAGATTGAGGATCTGGCTCTTGTCAACGTAGGAGAGAACGAACGGGGTAATGTTGGTGACTGAAGCGGCCCCCACGCCAACTCCCTTGACCTGGAAGCCGGAATTGTCCGGGCGCAATCGCGACCAGTCGATCCCTGAACTGAAGGAGTCCGAAAGCCCGACCTCTACGATTGTCGCCTCGATCAGCACCTGGCGGCGCGCGCTGGCCATGACATTCGAAAGGTACTCCTGCACCTTTTCGTGCTGCCTCGACGTGGCTCGCACCGTCACTATTCCGGTCTCCTGGCTGATGATGACGGAAGCCGCCTCGCGGAACGTCGTTCGCTTGACGACAGTGGTGCCTGCCGTCTGGAATTGAGCCGGATTCGGGCTGCCGGCGATGGAAGGCTGAGCGGCGGCGCTGCTGCGGGACCCCTGGGTACCACCTTGCGTGCCTGTGCCGGAGGTGATCTGGGTCCCGGCTTGTTCAACGACAGTCTCGCTGGATCCCTCGGGAAGAATCTTGTCT
>PNJM01000034.1 GCA_013821865.1 Rhodocyclaceae bacterium | reverse complement strand
ACGTCGAGGGCATTCGTCGCACAGCCGGCGCTGAACATCCCCTCGCCGGCGGACTCCATGAAGCCGCTCGAATCGAGAACGATCTCGGCCGGAAGGCTGACGCCCTTGATCGACGGCTCCATGCCCACCGCCAGCACGGCGAGGTCGTGCGGGGTGGCGTAGCGCTGGTAGCCTTCGGTGTTCACGCCATGCAGCACGACGTCGCCGGTCTTTTCGTCCTGCACGATCCCGGCGACTTTCGACTTGATGAAGCTCACGGTCGAATCCTGCTGCACCTTCTGGTAGAAATCCTCGAAGCGGTCGATGGCGCGGATGTCGATGTAGTAGATGGTCGACCTGGCCTCGTCACCGAAGGCTTCCCGCACGTACTGCGTCTGCTTGAGCGAGGCCATGCAGCAGATGCGCGAGCAGTGGCGCAGGTGGTTCTCGTCGCGCGAACCGGCGCACTGGATGAAGGCGACATTCTTCGCCTCCTTGCCGTCGGAGGGCCGCAGGATCTTGCCGCCGGTCGGGCCGTGCGGGTCGCACATGCGTTCGAATTCGACCGAGGTGACGACGTTGGCGTAGCGGCCGTAGCCGTAGGGCTGGATCTTCGCCGCGTCGTAGGGCTTCCAGCCGGTGGCCCAGACCACGGCGCCGACCCTCAGTTCGATCGCCGCTTCCTGCATGCCGAGGTCGACGGCGCCGACCTTGCAGGCGGCCTTCGCCGCTTCGCCGTCGGGCGTGCCGACGATGGAGGGATCGAGCACGTAGCGCTGCGGGTAGGCCATGGCGTGCGGCAGGTAGGCGGCCTTCATCTTGTTCAGGCCGTAGTTGTAGGGATTCGGCACCTCCGCGCCGACCGCCTTGGCGCAGTCGCCGCAGCCGGTGCATTTCTCGTTCACGTAGCGCGGGGAAATCTTCAGCGTGGCGGTGTAGTCGCCGCGCGTGCCGGTGATGGCGACGACTTCCGCCATGGTGATCACGCGCAGGTTGCGGTTGCCCTTCAGACGGCGCAGATTGATCTCCAGGCCGCAGACGGGATGGCACATCTTCGGGAAGTAGCGGTAGAGGAGCGCCGTGCGGCCGCCCAGCGTGGGCAGCTTCTCGGCGAGGATGACCTGCTTGCCGCACTCGGCCGCTTCGAGCGCCGCGGTCATGCCGGAAATGCCGCCCCCGACGACGAGTATCGTCTGGTTCGTAGCGATTGAAGCTGACATCGGGCCTCCCGTGAATCTGCGTTTCTGTATTCGCGGATTCTAATGCAACAAGCCGCGTGAATGACGCAGTTGCGCGGGCTGAATTTCCCTATGCGGGGATTGAAAGTCTCAATCCCCGCTTCGCGGGACGCTTGACGCAGATCAAGCCACTTGAGGCCATAGGGTCAAGTGCTTGCGAACGAGAGCGGGCGAACGGTGAATTCCATCGTGGCGAGATCGCCCAGCGCCCAGGTCGCCGCGGGGGCGCCGAGGCCTGCCACCGTGCCCGGATTGACCAGCCAGGTCGTGCCTCCCTTGATGTTCGGATGCAGCACGGTTTCCGGCTCGTGGCTGTGTCCGCAGCAGACCAGGTCCCAGTCGCCGGTGGCGGCAAAGGCCCGGCCGTAATGCGGGTAGTGCACGAGGAAGATCCTCTTGCCGCCGAGTTCCAGTTGCGCGTCGGCGCCGTAGTAATGCAGCAGGCCGTTCGACCTGGCGGCCATCTGGCAGATGGCGGTGAAGTCGCCCAGGTTGTTGCCATGCACGACATGGGTCGGCAAACCGATCTTCAGCAAAGGCTTGAGGGTGTTCGGGCCGATGATGTCGCCGCAATGCAGGACAGCTTCGGCGCCGAGGGATTTGGCTTCCTCGACGGCGGCGGCGAGCATGGGGCCACGATCGTGGCTGTCGGAGACGATGCAGACTTTCATGGGCTCACTTCTTCCACGAATAGAGCGAGAAATCCTGGCCCGGCGAGAAGCCGAAGATGCGGTCCAGGTGAAGCTCGCTGATCAGCGCGTCGACCGCCGCCTGGCCGTGTTCCCGCCGCACCTCGGCCAGCACGATGCGCGCACCGTTGGCGTTGTAGCCGTTGCCGAAGCCGGCCTGCACTTCCAGCATCCGGCGGGCTTTCTCGAGCGTCATCGGCGCGGGGCTCAGATCACCACCGGACCGTGGTAATCGTCGTCCGGCCCGAGGGCGGGATTGGACATGATGTTGCGGCGGATCGCGTCGTGATCCGCCTGCAGCTGGAGCAGGTTGCGTATGCAGTCTTCGAGGCTGTCGTAGTCCTGCTCGCCGATGCGGTACTGCTGGTCGTCGGTGTAGAAGAAATAGGACCGGTAGGCTTTGTCGCCGGTCTTGCACACGACGAACTGCACGCCGCGCTCGTTCCAGTAGATGCCCGGGCAGGAGGTGAGAACCTCCCTGGCGGAATCGAGCTTCAGCTCCACTTCGGCGTCCTGCAGCGGGACCAGTTCGCCGTAGCGGAAAATCATGCCGGCCTCGACGATGCGCCGCTCGGCGGCGGTGAATGCGGAGATGTCGCTCATGGGGCACCTACTAAACTGAAAAAATCACGTGAGTATGCAACAGCGGGGTATGCCCGCGAATATTGCGTGCCGAACATTACAGGAGTCCATAAGTAGCCACAACATATGTCACTTATGATGAAATAAAAACAATTGGCTTGAGGGCTTGATGTAAATTGCCAAGAATATCGGAAATTACTAATATATCCAAACCCAACCATGCCGGATTCGATCCCGTCCGTGCAGGAGGTGAAGAAAACCACCTGCTACATGTGCGCCTGCCGCTGCGGCATCCGCGTGCATCTGCGCGATGGCGAGGTGCGTTACATCGACGGCAACCCGGACCATCCGCTCAACAAGGGCGTGATCTGCGCCAAGGGCAGTTCCGGCATCATGAAGCAGTACTCGCCGGCGCGGCTGACGCGGCCCTTGCTGCGCAAGCAGGGGGCGGGGCGTGGTGCGGCCGAGTTCGAGCCGATCAGTTGGGAACAAGCCTTCTCGATTCTCGCCGAGCGCCTGGCGAAAATCCGCGCCACCGATCCGAAGAAATTCGCCCTGTTCACCGGCCGCGACCAGATGCAGGCGTTGACCGGCCTCTTCGCGCGCCAGTTCGGCACGCCCAACTACGCGGCACACGGCGGTTTCTGCTCGGTGAACATGGCCGCCGGCATGATCTACACCATCGGCGGCTCGTTCTGGGAATTCGGCGGGCCGGACCTCGACCGCGCCAAGCTGTTCGTGATGATCGGCACGGCCGAGGATCATCACTCGAATCCGCTCAAGATCGCCCTCTCGAAGTTCAAGCGGGACGGCGGCCGCTTCGTCTCGATCAACCCGGTGCGCACCGGCTACTCGGCCATCGCCGACGAGTGGGTGCCGATCCGCCCGGGCACCGACGGCGCGCTGCTGCTCGCCATCATCCACGAGATCATCGCCCGGGGCCTCTACGACCGCGAGTTCCTGGTGCGCTATACCAATGCCGGCCAATTGGTGAACCTCGACGAGAAGAGCGACGAGTTCGGCATGTTCCTGCGCACCGAGGTGCCGGAGGAAGAGGGCTGTTTCGATCCGCAGAACAAGCTGTGGTGGGATCGCACGAGCAACAAGCCCGTCATTACCCACACCGAGGGTTGCGACCCGTTCCTGCTCGGCGAATTCAGGCTCTCCGACGGCACGCCGGTGAAGCCCTCCTTCCAGTTGTTGCAGGAGCGGGTCAAGGACTACACGCCCGAGTGGGCGGCGGGGCTCACCGGCATTCCCGCCGCGACGATCAAGCGCCTCGCCTGCGAGATGGGCGTCACCGCGCGCGACCAGAAGATCGAGCTGCCCATCGCCTGGACCGATTCCTGGGGCAAGGAGCACGACACGATCACCGGCAACCCGGTGGCCTTCCACGCCATGCGCGGGCTGGCGGCGCATTCCAACGGCTTCCACACGATCCGGGCGCTGGCCATCCTGATGACGCTGCTCGGCACCATCGACCGGCCGGGTGGCTTCCGCCACAAGGCGCCGTTCCCGCGCCCCATCCCGCCCTGCGCCAAGACGCCGAATACGCCGCTGGCGGTGAAGCCGAACTCGGTGCTGGACGGCATGGCGCTGGGCTGGCCGGCCGAGCCGGATGATCTGTTCGTCGACGACGCGGGAAATCCAGTGCGCATCGACAAGGCCTTCTCCTGGGAGTACCCGCTCTCGGTGCATGGACTCATGCACAACGTCATCACCAATGCCTGGCGCGGCGATCCCTACCGCATCGACACGCTGCTCATCTTCATGGCCAACATGGCGTGGAACTCCACCATGAACACGGTGGAGGTGCGGGAAATGCTCAACGACAAGGACGAGAACGGGGAATACAGGATCCCGTTCATTGCCGTCTGCGACGCCTTCCAGTCGGAGATGACGGCCTTCGCCGACCTGGTGCTGCCCGACACGACGTATCTCGAGCGTCACGACGTGATGTCCATGCTCGACCGGCCGATCTCGGAGTTCGACGGGCCGGTGGATTCGGTGCGCATCCCCGTCGTGCCGCCGACGGGGGAGTGCAAGCCCTTCCAGGAGGTGCTGATCGAGCTGGGCACGCGCCTCGGGCTGCCGGCCTTCGTGACGAAGGAGGGCGCGCGCCGCTACCGCGACTACCCGGACTTCATCATCAATTACGAGACCGAGCCGGGTTCAGGCATCGGCTTCCTCGCCGGCTGGCGTGGCAAGGGCGGCGAATATTCACTCCGCGGGGAGCCCAATCCGCGCCAGTGGGAGATGTATGTGCAGAACAACTGCATCTACCACTTCGAACTGCCGCCCTCCTACCAGTACATGCGCAACTGGAACCAGGGCTACCTGGAGTGGTCGCAGAGGAGCCGCATCACGCGCTATGCCGAGCCGATCCTCATCCACCTGTATTCCGAGGTGCTGCAGAAATTCCGCCTGGCGGCGCAGGGCAGGGGCATCACGCGCAAGCCGCCGGCGCATCTGAAGAAACGCATCGAGACCTACTTCGATCCGCTGCCCTTCTATTTCGATCCGCTCGAAGTACAGGCTACCGACACGCACAAGTATCCGCTTGCCGCGGTGACGCAGCGACCGATGGCCATGTACCATTCGTGGGATTCACAGAATGCCTGGCTGCGGCAAATCCACGCCCACAACTACCTGTTCGTCAATGCGCGCACGGCGCAGGTGAACGGCGTCGAAGATGGCGACTGGATCTGGGTCGAGTCGCAGTGGGGCAGGGTGCGTTGCATGGCGCGCTTTACGGAAGCGGTCGAGCCGGGCACGGTGTGGACCTGGAACGCCATCGGCAAGGCCGCAGGCGCCTGGAATCTGACCCCGCAGGCCAATGAATCGCGGCTCGGCTTCCTGCTCAACCACGTTATCTCCGAGGAGCTGCCGGCAAAGCACGGCGGCACGACCTCCAACTCCGACCCGGTCACCGGCCAGGCGGCCTGGTACGACGTGCGCGTGCGCATCTACAAGGCCGATGCCGCCGATGTCAAGGAGAGCTTTCCGCAGTTCGAGCCGATGCGGCCGTATCCCGGTACCGAGCCGCAGCGCAAGGGTTGGCTGGCATATTTCGCGGGTGGCAGGAAGTGACGCAACTCGACAAGCAGGAGCGCTCGCCATGACCCAGCTCGCGCTGGTCATCGACCTCAACGTCTGCGTCGGCTGCCATGCCTGCGTGACGAGCTGCAAGGAATGGAACACCTCCGGCGAGGCTGGCGCCATGAGCGACTTCCGGCCCTACGACGCCGATCCCACGGGCACCTTCTTCAACCGCGTGCAGACCTTCGAGGTGGGCGAGTTCCCCAATACGGAAACCGTGCATTTCCCCAAGTCCTGCCTGCACTGCGAGGAGCCGCCCTGCGTGCCCGTCTGTCCGACGGGCGCCTCCTACAAGCGCAAGGAAGACGGCATCGTCCTCGTCGATTATGACAAGTGCATCGGCTGCAAGTACTGCTCCTGGGCCTGCCCCTACGGCGCGCGCGAGATAGACGAGAAGCAGAAGGTGATGAAGAAGTGCACGCTGTGCGTCGACCGCATCTACGACAAGACTCTGCCGGAACGCGACCGCAAGCCGGCCTGCGTCATGGCCTGTCCGACCAGCGCGCGCCTGTTCGGCGACATCCACGACCCGGAATCGGAGGTGTCCAAGGCGATCCGCGAGCAGGGCGGCTACGCGCTCATGCCGGAATGGGGCACGCACCCGGCCAACCACTACCTGCCCCGGCGCAAGACACAGCTGCGCATCCACGAGGACGAACTTGTGCGCGCCGACAACCCGCTCAAGATCGACGGCAAGCTGCCCAAGCCTGCCAAACAAGAGCCCTCGTTGGATGATGTGACGTCATGGTAGGAAATTTCGGGTTTCGGGTTCCGGGTTTCGGGTTGCGCGCCGCCGCCGCGCGCGATTTCGAACTCGCAACTCGGAACTCGAAACCCGAAACTGTATAGATATGCATCCCGCTTTCTCGGTCATCTTCCTCACCACGCTGCTCGGCGTTGGCCAGGGACTGTTCCTGGCCCTCTATACCGGCCAGCTTTACGCCTTCTTCGATTTGCTGCCGGCGCAGGGCAACCGCAGCTTTTATGCCGCAGGCAGCGCGATCGCCCTGATTTTTCTTGCCGCCGGGCTGGTTGCCTCGTTCTTCCATCTGGGGCATCCGGAGCGGGCCTGGCGCTCGGCGGCGAAATGGCGCACCTCCTGGCTGTCGCGCGAAGTGATCGTGCTGCCTGCGTTCATGGGGGTCGTGTTTCTCTACGGCGTGGCGCACTGGTTCGGCTGGCATGTGCCGCTACTCAGCCTGCCCGGCGGGCGTCCCGTCGATGCGACGCTGATCCTCGGTGCCATCGGCACGTTGCTGTGCTTCGCCCTGTTCGTATGCACCGGCATGATCTACGCCTGCCTGCGCTTCCTGCAGGAATGGCACACGCCGCTGACGGTCGTCAACTACATTCTGCTCGGCGGTGCTTCAGGCTTCGTGCTCGCCACGGCGTTTGCCGCGGCCGTCGCGCAGGAGATTGCCGGTTTCTATGCCGGCTGGGCGGCGATCCTGACCGCGCTGGCCTTTGCCGGGCGCGTGGCTTCGCTCCTGCGCAACGCGCGGCTCAAGCCGAAGTCCTCGCTGAGTACGGCGATCGGCATCAAGCACCCGCGCATTGCACAGAAGGCGCAGGGCGCCATGGGCGGCTCGTTCAACACGCGCGAGTTCTTCCATGGCCGCACGGCGTTCTTCCTGCGGCAGGTGAAGTGGCTGTTCCTTGCACTTGTTTTTCCGCTGCCGCTGATGCTGATCGCGGCGGGCGCCATGGCCGGGTCGCCGGCCCTGCTGCTGGCGGCTTTTGGGGTGCAGTACCTGGGGTTGATTGCCGAGCGCTGGTTCTTCTTCGCGCAGGCGAACCATCCGCAGAATCTGTATTACCAGGCAGTTTCCTGAATCACGAGAGAAATAAATTCGATGCCTTTGCCTTTCTGCAAAGGGTTGCGCGCCGCACGTCGCAAAAGTATATTAGCCATGGCTGAAATGATTTCCACGCTAGGCGTCACACGGAAGAGGAAGGGGGCTTTCGGTGAGACGCACTTTAATCAAATCACATACGAGGAGCAGATATGAATTTCGACAAGGAGCTTGACGCCAAAGGACTAAACTGCCCGCTGCCGATTCTGCGCGCCAAGAAGGCGCTGGCCGAAATGGGCAGCGGCCAGGTGCTGCGCGTCCTCTCGACCGACCCTGGCTCGGTGAAGGATTTTGCCGCCTTCGCCAAGCAGACCGGTAACGAACTCCTGTCCAGCGCCGAGAAGGGCAAGGAGTTCGAGTTCTACATCAAGCGGAAGTAGGTCCGTACGATGCCTCGCTGGTGCGGTTTGGTGCCGGAGCGTGTGCCGCATTCAGCAGGCGCCCCCCTGTGATGCAGCCTTGTGCGTAGCAGCATTTGCGGCTGATATAGCCCTATAAGCAAAATAATCTGGCTGCTGCGCTGCGGTTTGTTACATCATTAATCGTTAATTTTATAAATATCAAAAACGTCATCAAATCGGCGCGCCAGGCGCCGGATGTAGAGGAGGGTAAGCAAATGGGTGACACACCCCAAGATATCACCGCTCTCGACGCGCTCATCAAGCAGCGCATCGACGAAATCCTTCCGCAGAAACTCGAAGAGTTGAAGGCCGGCAAGACGCCCTCGATGACTATCATCGCCACGCGCGGCACGCTGGACTGGGCCTATCCGCCCTTCATCCTTGCCTCCACCGCTGCGGCGCTGGGCTGGGAAGTATCGATTTTCTTCACCTTCTACGGCCTCACGCTGCTGCGCAAGGACGTGTCCGACCTGAAGGTGAGCCCCTTGGGCAACCCAGCCATGCCCATGAAGATGCCCTTCGGACCGGGCTGGTTCAAGAGCATCAACTGGAACATCCCGAACATCGTGCAGGCCGGCATTCCCGGCTTCGAGTCGATGGCGACCCTGCTCATGAAGCAGACCATCAAGAACAACGGCGTCGCCGAGATCGCCGAGTTGCGCAGCCTGTGCGTCGAGGCCGGCGTGAACATGATCGGCTGCCAGATGACGGTGGACCTGTTCGGTTTCACCCGTGAAGACTTCATTCCGGAAGTGAAGGACTACTGCGGCGCGGCGACGTTCCTGCCGATGGCGCAGCAGGCCGATGTCAGCCTGTTCATGTGATTGTTGCTGATTTACAACATATGGTGGCTTCTAGTACCTCGAAATTGCCGAAGCCGCTTGTATTCCGATATTCGAAAGAATAGCTTGATCAATGAATGCAGCACTTGAAATTTTCGTCGTAACAGTTTGATTTATGCTGACATTAAAAACAGGAGGGGAGCAATGAACCTGAAGAAACTGATTGGGGCTTTGACGGTGGTTGGTCTGGTTGCTCCGGGAACGGTGTTGGCGACCAACGGCTATTTCTCGCATGGCTACGGTATCAAAGCTAAGGGGATGGCGGGTGTAGGCATCGCGCTGCCGCAAGATTCCCTGGCTGCAGCGACCAACCCGGCGGGGATGGTGATGGTGGGGGACCGGCTGGATGTCGGCGTGGACTGGTTTCGGCCGCAGCGGGAAACGGAACTCGGGGCCGGCTTTGGACCGTTTGCCGGCAGATACAGTGGCAATGATACCGAGAACTTCTTTATTCCGGAATTCGGCTACAACAAGATGCTCGGCTGGAACATGTCGGCCGGCGTATCCGTCTATGGCAACGGCGGCATGAACACGGACTACAAGGACCTGAACAGCCGAACCGTTGGCCTAGGGCCTCCGCCGAATGGTCTCCTGGGCACCGGCAAAGCCGGGGTCGATCTGATTCAGCTTTTCATCGCCCCGACGTTTGCCTATAAGGTGACGAAGGATCATGCGATCGGCGTGTCGCTCAACTTGGCCTACCAGCGATTTGCGGCGGATGGTCTCCAGAACTTCGACTTTCCCGCACCGTTTAACGCGTCTGCCAGCCCCGGTAATGTGACGAACAAAGGGGGTGATGACTCCTACGGCTGGGGTATCCGCTTGGGCTGGGTGGGGCAGGTTGCGCCTAACGTGACATTGGGGGCGACCTACCAGACCAAGACCCGAATGAGCAAGTTCGACAAATACAAGGGACTATTCGCCGAGCAGGGTGATTTCGACATTCCGGAGAACTACGGCATCGGCATTGCAGTCAAGGCCACACCGAATCTCACGCTCGCGGCAGACGTTCAGCAGATCAATTATGGTGGCATCAAGTCGATTGCCAACTCACTGACTTCTCCCGGCCTCCTCGGTGACGCCAATGGTCCCGGTTTTGGTTGGCGCGACATGACCGTGTACAAACTCGGTGCGAGTTACGAGTACAGTAAGGATCTTACGCTGCGCGCCGGATATAGCACTACTCGGCAGCCGATCCCGTCCGACCAGACGTTCTTCAATATCCTTGCGCCGGGCGTGGTGGAGAACCAGCTGACCCTGGGAGCGACCTGGACACTGGCGAACAAGGCTGAACTGTCAGTGGCCTATATGCACGCCTTCAAGAAAACCGTTAACGGCACTGGACCTTCCCAGGACGTAAACCTCCGCATGTATCAAGACTCGCTGGGCGTCGCATACGGTATCAAGTTCCAGTAAGCAGAATCCCAGAATCCAGTAGCCAAGAACCAGGGCTGAAGGCGGTTTTGCTTTCGGCCCTTTTTCTTGGGCATATTCCAACAATCAAATGGCCACAAAAGGAGAGAGACGATGAGAGCAATTCTCAGGGGTGTGTGTTGTCTGCTGTTTGCCGCTTGTGCCGGTGCGGCCTGGTCCCAGGACGCCGTGCTGAAGCCGTTCGTGCTGGGTTCGAAAGGCCCCGGCGACGTGGCGCAGAAGGCGGAAGCCGTCAAGGCGGCGCTGGCGCAGCACGGCTTCGCCGTCATCGGCACCTACACGCCCTACCCCAACGCCGCCATCGTCGCAGTGACCAATGACGAAATGAAGGCCACTGCCGCCAAGTCCGAGCGCGGCGGCTTCGGCGCGGCGCAGCGCGTGGCGGTAACGAAGATGAAGGACGAAGTGCAGGTCACGTACACCAACCCGACCTATCTGGCCAACGCCTACCGCATGGCGGGCGACCTGAAAGATACGACGGCGAAGTTACAGGCCGCGCTGGGCAAGGTCGAGGAGTACGGCGCCAAAGGCCTGACGGCATCGCAACTGCGCAAGTACCACTATACCTTCGGCATGGAGTACTTCGACGAACCGAACACGCTAGCCACCTATCCCAGCCATGAAGAGGCGGTGAAGGCGGTCGAAGCCGGCCTGGCGGCGGGCAGGCATGGCGTGACCAAAGTGTATCGCGTGGACATCCCGGGCAAGAAAGAGGCGCTGTTCGGCGTCGCCATGAAAGGCGAGGGCGACGCGGGCAAGTTCATGGACGACAAGTACATCATGAGCGAGATCGACTTCAAGGACGTCCGCTCGACTGCCCATCTGCCCTACGACCTCCTCGTCTCGGACAACAAGGTCTACGCCCTGTATGCCCGCTTCCGCATCGCCATCAGCTTCCCCGACCTGTCCATGATGGGGGCGAACAGCTTCATGAACATCATGAAGTCGCCGGAGGCCATCCGCAAGGCGCTGGCGCTCACCGCCGGCGGCAGGGAGGACGCCCGCTGAGCGGCGTCGGATATCGGAGGAGAACATGAAAGTCGACCTGATCATGATCGTCGGGCTGGGCGCCGTCTTCATCATGCTGATCAACCTGTTCCAGGTGGTCAGCCTGAAATCCCGCATCAGCGGCGGCGTGGTGGGCAGGAGCTGGAACGTGATGACCCTGCTGGTGGTGCTGTTCGCGGCCGGCTACCTGATCCTGCCCTTCCTTGCCACCATGCCGGTGGAGACCCTGCGCGTCATCGTCTCCCTGATCCTGTTTTTCGGGGCGATCTACGTGCTGATCACCATCCGGCTCATCTACGGCATCATCAAGGAGCTTTCATCCTGATGAAGGCGGGTCATGGCTGACCTGCAGGCGGTTTACGCCAGGACCCAGGCCGGGCTGCAGGAGATCAAGGCACGTGCGCTCCATCTGACGCGGGAGCAGCGCAACCTGCTGATCGTCATCGACGGCAAGAGCGCGCTCGGCTCGTTCGCCAAGATTGCCGGTTGCGCGCCGGAGCAGATGGGGGAAGTGGTTGCCCCGCTTGTCCGGCACGGGCTGATCGCAGCGGTGGGCGGCGCGCCTTCGCCGCCTGCCGCACCAGGCGCATCGACGACCGGGCAGAGGCAAGCCGGCGCTTCCGCCCAGGCGCTGATTGCGCTCGCCGAGCAGATTTTCGGCGCGCATGCCGGGCCTGTCGTGCGCAAGCTGGAAAAGGCCGGGAGCTCGGCTGCAGAGCTGCGGGCTGCCGCGGAAAGTGGGGCGAAGCTGGCCAAACTGACCATTGACGAGAACAAGGCCCGGCTGTTCCTGGCCGAGGCGCTCAAGCTGATCGAAGGCTAGCGTCGCGCGTAGTGCGGCTCGAGCAGGCGCTGCATGGTGCGCAAGCGAGTGGCGAACCAAGCGGCACCGAGCAGGCAGAGCGTGCCCCCGGCAGCTACCGTGGCCGGGGCGCCGATGTGCTCGGCCAGCAGGCCG
The DNA here is from genome assembly GCA_013821865.1 of Rhodocyclaceae bacterium. GTDB lineage: Bacteria > Pseudomonadota > Gammaproteobacteria > Burkholderiales > Rhodocyclaceae > Desulfobacillus. Next base: position 2,762 of record PNJM01000034.1, on the reverse strand, counting down.
AAAGCGAGCGACCCCAGCGGCATGACGCCGAGGAATGCGGCCACGTGCAAGCTCACCAGCCGCCCGCGCATGACGTCGGGGGCCACCAGCTGCATGATGGTGTTGACCGAGGCGGCAGTCGCAATGATGCCGAAGCCGACCAGGGGCAGGAGCGTGAGCGACAGCCAGAGTGTGCGCGACAGCGAGAAGAGGATGAGGCCGGTGCCGGCACAGATGCCGGCTACGGCGATCAGCCGCTCCAGTCCGGCCGCGGTCTTACGTGCGGCGAGCAGGAGCACCCCCGCCATGGCCCCGGCACCCGCGGCGCCCGCCAGCATTCCGAGTGTGTGGGCGCCTCCGCCGAGGATGTCGCGGGCGAATACGGGCATGAGCGAGGCGTAGGGCGTCGCCACGAAACTCATCAGCGCCACCAGTCCGAGCAGGATGCGGCTGGGAGCGAAGCCGAAAGCGAAACGCACCGCTTCCTTGAGGCCGCCAAGCCAATGGCCCTGGCCCTGCTTCGGTTGCGGTGTTGCCAGGCGCATCGCCGCCAGCGACGCAATCACCGCCAGGTAGGACAATGCGTTGAGCAGGAAGCACCAGGCCTCGCTCGAGAAGGCCAGCACGATGCCGGCCAGCGCCGGCCCGACGAGGCGTGAACCATTCATCATCGCCGAGTTGAGGGCAATGGCGTTGGGCAGGTGTTCGCGCGAACCGACCAGTTCCAGCAGGAAGGCCTGGCGCAGGGGCGCGTCGAAGGCATTCACGATGCCAAGGAAGGCCGCGGCGACCATCAGATGCCAGACCTCGATCCAGCCGCCGAACGCAAGAATCGCCAGCAGCGCCGCCTGCCCCAGCGACAGCGCCTGCGTCAGCAGCATGGCGCGGCGGCGGTTCATGCGGTCGGACCAGACGCCGCCGAAAGGGGCAAGGAAGAGAATCGGGATCTGGCCGACGAAATTGGCCAGGCCGAGCATGAAGGGCGAGCCGGTCAGGCGGTAGATCAGCCAGGACAGCGCGATCGACTGCATCCAGGTGCCGACCAGCGATGCGCCCTGTCCCATGAAATAGAGGCGGAAATTGCGCTGGGAGAGCGCACGCAGGATCTGATTCATCGAAATTGGGCGGCGGCCGGAAGGCCGCCGTTCCTATTGCCGACGGGCGAGTTGCGCACGCAGCTTTTCGGCAAGCGATGCGAAATTCGCCAGGCGCACCTTCTCCTGCGCCACGACGGCAGCGGGTGCGCGTTCGACGAAGCCGGCGTTGGAAAGCTTGGCGTTCGCCTTGGCGATCTCGCCGTCGACGCGGGCGATCTCCTTCGTCAGGCGCTCGCGTTCGGCGGCGACGTCGATCCCGATCTTCAGCATCAGGCGGAAATCGCCGACGATCTGTACCGGGGCGTCCCCCTGCGGCAGTTCGGCGGCCGCGGCAACCTCCGACAGGCGGGCAAGCGCCGCCAGATAAGGCGCCGCCGCCTCGATCGCAGCCTTGTCGCCGGCCGCGAGCAGCGGCACTTTCTGTGCCGGTGAGATGTTCATTTCACCACGCAGGCTGCGGCAGGCATTGACCATGCCCTTCAGTTGCCGCACCCAGGCTTCCGCTTTTTCGTCGATGCGCGACAGGTCGGCCACGGGGTAGGCCTGGAGCATGATGCTCTCGCCTTTTCTGCCAGCGATGGGTGCCACCGTCTGCCACAACTCCTCGGTGATGAAGGGGATCAGCGGGTGTGCCAGACGCAGCATCGTTTCAAGCACGCGCACCAGCGTCCGGCGCGTGGCGCGCTGCTGCGCCTCGCTGCCGACGGCGATCTGCACCTTGGCCAGTTCGACGTACCAGTCGCAGTACTCGTCCCAGACGAATTCGTAGATGGCGCGCGCCAGCAGGTCGAAGCGGTACTCGGCGAAATGCTGAGCCACCTCGGCCTCGGTGCGCTGCAGGCGGCTGACGATCCAGCGATCCGCCGCGGAGAAATCGAGATAGGCGCCGTTGCAGGCGTCCGCACCGTGCGGGGCGAGACCGCAATCCTGCCCCTCGCAGTTCATCAGCACGAAGCGCGTGGCATTCCACAGCTTGTTGCAGAAGTTGCGATAACCTTCGCAGCGCGACAGGTCGAACTTGATGTCGCGGCCGGGCGAGGCGAGCGAGGCGAAGGTGAAGCGCAGCGCGTCGGTACCGAAGCCGGGGATGCCGTTCGGGAATTCCTTGCGCGTGCGCTTTTCGATTTGCGCAGCCTGCTTCGGATTCATCAGGCCGCCGGTGCGCTTCTTCACCAGTGCCTCGATGCCGATGCCGTCGATGAGGTCGATGGGGTCGAGCACGTTGCCCTTCGACTTCGACATCTTCTGGCCTTCCGAGTCGCGGATGAGGCCGTGCACGTAGACGTGCCTGAACGGGATTTTGCCGGTGATGTGCTTGGTCATCATCACCATGCGCGCCACCCAGAAGAAGATGATGTCGAAGCCGGTCACCAGCACCGAGGAGGGGAGATACAAGTCCAATGCGTTGTTCGGCTTGGCCGGCCATTCCGGCGTCCAGCCGAGCGTCGAGAAAGGCCACAGGGCAGAGGAGTACCAGGTGTCGAGAACATCTTCGTCGCGTTTCAGCGCTCCCTCGTAGCCCTTGGCTCTGGCCCGGGCCAGCGCTTCCTTCTCGTCGTGCGCGACGTACACGTTGCCTTCCCGGTCATACCAGGCCGGGATCTGGTGGCCCCACCACAACTGGCGCGAGATGCACCAGTCCTGGATGTTGTTGAGCCACTGGTTGTAGGTATTGACCCAGTTTTC
>PNJM01000033.1 GCA_013821865.1 Rhodocyclaceae bacterium | reverse complement strand
CGGCGCCGTTGGGGCCGATCAGGGAGAACACCTCGTTCGGCCAGACCTCGAAGGAGACGTCGTCGACCGCCTTGAGGCCGCCGAACCGGACAGCCAGATTTTTCGCCTGCAGCAGCGGAGCGGTCATTTGAGTCTCTCGGACTTCATGTAGCTCTTCTGCCGCTTGAACATGCCCTTGCGGTAGAACGGGAAGAGCTGGAAGTAGGCGCGCACCTTGAGCCAGCGCCCGTACAGGCCGAGCGGCTCGAACAGCACGAAGCCGACCAGACACAGGCCGAAGATGGTCGGCTGCAGGCCGGTCTGCTGGCCGATCTCCGGCGGCAGCCAGTCCTTGGCGAGTACGATGAACTGCTGCACGGCGATCCAGAAGGCGGCGCCGAAGACGGCGCCGTGGATCGAGCCGAGGCCGCCGATCGTCACCATGATGAGCAGCTCGATGGACTGCAGCACGGTGAACTGCTCGGGCGACAGGTAGCGCAGCTTGTGGGCGTAGAGCGCGCCGGCGATGCCGGTGAGCGCCGCCGACAGGGCGAAGGCGATGGTCTTGTAGCGGGCCAGGTTGATGCCCATGCTCTGCGCCGAGATTTCCGAGTCGCGGATGGCGACGAAGGCGCGCCCGGTCGGGCTGCGCAGCAGGTTCATCACGCCGAGGATGCACAGGACGAGGATGGCCAGCACCACGTAGTAGAAGCGCAGTTCGCTGTCGATGGGGATGCCGAAGATGTCGAGCGCCCCCACCGATTTGCCGCTGTTGCCGCCGGTGATGCCCTCGGCGCGGGTGACGGCTTCCTCGACGATGAAGCCGAAGGCCAGGGTGGCGATGGCCAGGTACATGCCCTTCACGCGCAGCGCCGGCAGTCCGACGATGACGCCGGTGGCGCCGGCGACGATGGCGGAACAGGCCAGGGAGAGGGCGAACGGCCAGCCGAGCTGCTGCAGGTAGGCTTCCGTGTAGGCGCCCATGGCGAGGAAGGCGGCGTGCCCGATCGACACCTGCCCGGTGTAGCCGGCCAGCAGCATGAGGCCGAGGCCGACGATCGAGTAGATCCAGATGAAGACGAGCTGGGAGACATAGTAGTCGGGCAGCAGCCACGGCGCCAGGAAGAGCGCGACGGCGAGCGCCGAATACCAGAACACCTGGCCGCCGTGCCGGAAGAGCCGGATGTCCTGCTGGTATTCCGTCTTGAAGATGAAGCGCATGGTTTTGTCAGTTTCGGGTTTCGGGTTTCGGGTTTCGGGTTGGCATCGAACGGTTTGCCACCGTCGGCGCGTGATCCGGGAGCTGGTTTTCAACTCGAAACTCGAAACCCGAAACTCGCAACCGTTTCATACCCGTTTCCTCAGGTTGCCGCCGAACAGGCCGCTCGGCTTCACTGCCAGCATGACCAGCACAACGATGTACGCGGCGATGTCCTTGAAGCCTTCCGGCAGGTAGAAGCCGGCGAGCGACTCGATCACGCCGATCACCAGTCCGCCCACCAGCGCGCCGGGGATGCTGCCGAAGCCGCCGATGACCGCGGCGGGAAAGGCCTTGAGGCCGATGAAGCCCATGTTGGCGTGGACGAAGGTGATCGGCGCCAGCAGCAACCCGGCGCAGGCCGAGACGGCGGCGGAAATGCCCCAGATCAGCATGTTGATGCGGCGCACCGGGATGCCCATGTAGAAGGCCGCCAGCTGGTTCTGCGAGGTCGCCTGCATGGCAATGCCGAGCCTGGTGAAACGGAAGAAGAGATAGAGCGCGACGATGAGGAAGGCCGTGACGGCGACGATCGCCATGTGCTCCATGGAAATCACCAGGCCGCCATCCACGCCATTGCCGCCGAAGCGGATCACCTCGTCCTTGTAGGGCACCGGCAGGGTGTGGGTTTCCGTGCCCCAGCCGGGAATCATGGTGACGAGGCCGCGGGCGAGATAGCCGATGCCGATGGTGAGCATGACCACGGTGAAGGCCGGCTGGCCGAGCAGGGGCCGCAGCACGACGCGCTCCAGCAGCATGCCGAACAGCATCATGATGACGAGCGTGGCGGCGAAGGCGGCCCAGAAGGGCATGCCGAGGGCGACGGTGCCGGACAGGCCGAGGAAGCCGCCCAGCATCATCAGGTCGCCCTGGGCGAAGTTGACGGTTTCCGTGGCCTTGTAGATCAGAACGAAACCGAGAGCGATCAGGCCGTAGATGCAGCCTTGCGCAATGCCGCTGACCAGGAGCTGCAGGAACTGCACCGGGCTGTCTCCTCCGCTGACGCGGTTATGTGCGGGCGGCAGGAACGGCCGCCCGCGGTTGTCTCGATTTTTTATTCGCTACGCCGGACCGCCATGACGAGGGAAGGCCACGGTGTTGCGTGTTTCGCACAGCGAAACCAACTTTCGCTATGCGTTATTTTTTTGGTAATTATGACTCAAACCGGATAGAAGTGTTCACCCCGCGCAAGCTTTTCATTCAGCCATTGCGAAGGGCGGAAGCGCTCGCCGTGTTGTTCCGCCAAGCGGTCGCAGGCGGCGACGAATTTCCGCAGGCCCATGGTGTGGATCTGGCCGATGGGGCCGCCGCGGAAAGGCGGGTAGCCCCAGCCGAGAATGGCGCCGACATCCGCATCCTGCGGCCGCAGGACGACGTTCTCTTCCATGCAGCGCGCCGTCTCCACCGACTGGATGAGGATCAGGCGCTCGATCACTTCCTCCAGGCCCGGCTGCTGCGCCTTCACCGGAAAGTGTTCGGCCAGGCCGGGCCAGAGGTGCTTCTTCGCATCCTCCGGGTATTCGTAGAAGCCGTGGCCGCATTTCTTGCCCAGGCGGCCGAGCTTTTCCACCATCAGCGCCGCGACCTTGTCGGCGGCGCGCTCGATGTACTTGTCGCCGAGGTCGGCTTTCGTCTGCCTGGCGATCTTGTGCACCAGATCGATCGAGACCTCGTCGGCCAAAGCCAGCGGCCCCACCGGCATGCCGGCGATGCGGCCGGCGTTGTCGATCAGCGAAGGCAGAACGCCTTCCTGCAGCAGGGCCATGCCCTCCGAAACATAGGTGCCGAAGACGCGGCTGGTGTAGAAGCCGCGCGAGTCGTTCACCACGATAGGCGTCTTGCCGATGGCCTTGACGAAATCCATCGATCGCGCCAGCGTCTCGGGCGAGGTCTTCTTGCCCATGATGATTTCCACCAGGGGCATGCGATCGGCCGGCGAGAAAAAATGCAGGCCGATGAAGTTGGCCGGACGCGCGCTCGCCTCGGCCAGCCCGGTGATGGGCAGGGTGGAGGTGTTGGAGGCGAAGATGGCGTTCGGCGCCAGCACCGCTTCGGTTTTCTGCGTCACCTCGGCCTTGAGGGCACGGTCCTCGAACACCGCCTCGATGATCAGTTCGCAGCCGGCGAAATCCTTGTAGTCGGTGGTCGGCTTGATGCGCGAGAGCACCGCTGCGGCGGCCTCCGGCTTCATGCGGCCCCTGGCGACGTTCTTCTCCAGCAGGCTGCGCGACCAGGCCTTGCCCTTCTCGGCGCCCTCCTGCGTGCCGTCGAGCAGCACCACCTCGATGCCGGCGCTGGCCGCGGAGTGGGCGATGCCGGCGCCCATCATGCCGGCACCGAGCATGCCGATCTTCGCGTATTTCTGCGTCGGCACGTCCTGCGGCCGGTTGGCGAGCTTGTTCGCCTCCTGCATGCCGAAGAACAGGCTGCGGATCATGTTCTTCGCCTCGGCGCTCCTGACGAGGTTGACGAAATAGCGCGCCTCGATCTTCAGGCCGGTGTCGATGTCCGTCTGCATGCCCTCGAAGACGCAGGAGAGGATGTGCTTCGGCGCCGGGTAGTTGCCCTGCGTCTTTTCGCGCAGCATGGCGTTGCCGGCCATGAAGGTCTGCATGCCGGCGGGCGTCATGACGCCGCCGCCGGGTACCTTGAAGCCCTTCTGGTCCCAGGGCTGCAGCGTCTTGCCCGGCTTGCCGTCACGGCCTGCCACGGCGTTCTTCGCGGCGGCCTCGAGCACCCAGGCGCGCGCCGCCTCCCGCTCGCTGCCGGCCGGCACGACGGCATGGAGCAGGCCGAGCTTTTGCGCTTCGGCCGCCTTGATGCGCTTGCCTTCGGTGAGCAGCAGCAGCGACGGCTGGATGCCGATCAGCCGGGGCGTGCGCTGGGTGCCGCCGGCGCCGGGCAGCAGGCCGAGCGTGACTTCGGGGAAGCCGAAGCGGGCCTTCGGATTGTCCGAGGCGACGCGGTAATGGCAGGCGAGCGCCAGTTCCAGCCCGCCGCCCAGCGTGTTGCCGTTGAGCGCCGCGGCGACCGGCTTGCCCGTGGCCTCCATCGCCCGCAGCAGCCGGTGCCAGTTCATGATCCCGGCGAAGAAGGGTTCGGCGTCGGTCACCCGGAGCAGCATCTCGAGGTCGCCGCCGGCGATGAAGTCGGCTTTGGCCGAGGCGACGACGATGCCGCTTACGGCGTTGTCGGCCAGCGCCTTTTGCGCGGCCTCGGCGAAGGCCGCCATGCTCTGGTCGTTGAGGACGTTCTGCGAGCGCCCCGGCAGGTCCCACTCGAGGGTGGCGATGCCGTCGCTGTCGATGGAATAGTTGATCATTTCGCTTACATCCGTTCGATGATGGTCGCCGTGCCCATGCCGGCGCCGACGCACAGCGTGGCCAGTCCGGTGGACAGATTGCGCCGCTCCAGTTCGTCGAGCAGCGTGCCGAGGATCATGGCGCCGGTGGCACCGAGCGGGTGGCCCAGGGCGATGGAGCCGCCGTTCACGTTCATTTTGCCGTGCGGCACGTCGAGCAGTCTCATGTAATGCACCACCACGGCGGCGAAGGCCTCGTTGAGTTCGTAGAGATCGATGTCCTTCACCGACATGCCGGCCCGCCTCAGCGCCTTCTCGCTGGCGGGTGCCGGGCCGGTCAGCATGATGGAAGGCTCGGAGCCGATCGAGGCGAAGGCGCGGATGCGGGCGCGCGGCTTCAGGCCGAGGCGCTCGCCCATCTCCCTGGTGCCGAAGAGCACCGCCGCGGCGCCGTCGACGATGCCCGAGCTGTTGCCGGCATGGTGCACGTGATTGACGCGCTCGACCTCCGGGTAGCGCTGCAGGATCACCGAGTCGAAGCCGTACTGCTCGCCTTGTTCGGCGAAGGCGGGCTTGAGCTGCGCCAGCGATTCGCGCGTGGTCTCGGGGCGCATGTATTCATCGCGGTCGAGGAGGGTGAGGCCGTTGAGGTCCTTCACCGGAACGATCGACTTCTTGAACCAGCCGTTGTCCCAGGCCTGCTTGGCGCGGCGCTGCGATTCGGCGGCATAGGCGTCGAGCTCGCTGCGGCTGTAGCCCCACTTGGTGGCGATGAGGTCGGCCGAGACGCCCTGCGGCACGAAATAGGTCTTGGCCGCCACCTGCGGATCGGTCGGCCAGGCGCCGCCGGAGGAGAACATCGGCACGCGCGACATGGACTCGACGCCGCCGCCGACGACGAGGTCGGACTGCCCCGACATGATCTGCGCCGCCGCCTGGTTGCAGGCCTCCAGCCCGGAGGCGCAGAAGCGGCTGACGGTGACGCCGCAAGCCGTCAACGCATAATCGGCGTAGAGCGCGGCGACGCGGGCGATGTCGGCGCCCTGCTCGGCCACCGGCTCGACGCAGCCGAGCACGACGTCGTCGACCAGGGAGGTGTCGAGCGCATTGCGGTCGCGGATGGCGCGCAGCGCGGTGGCCGCCAGCTCGATCGGCGTCACGCCGTGCAGCGATCCGTCCTTCCTGCCCTTGCCGCGCGGCGTGCGCACGGCGTCGTAGATGTAGGCTTCGGTCATTGACATTCCTTCGTATGTGTTTCGGGTTGCGAGTTTCGAGTTGAAACCGGGAAACGCCCGTGAGTCCGGTGTTAACTCGAAACCCGAAACTCAAAACTCGGAACTGCACTAAAGCGTGCGGCTGATGAGTTCCTTCATGATCTCGTTGGTGCCGCCATAGATGCGCGCCACGCGGGCGTCGGCGTAGGCACGCGCGATAGGGTACTCCCACATGAAGCCGTAGCCGCCGAAGAGCTGCAGGCAGGCGTCGATCACCTTGCACTGCAGGTCGGTCGTCCAGTATTTCGCCATGGCGGCATCGACGGCGTCGAGCTTCTTCTCCAGCAGCAGCTCCATGCAGCGGTCGACGAAGACGCGGGCGATCTGCAATTCGGTCTTCGCCTCGGCCAGGGTGAAGCGCGTGTTCTGGAAGGACATGATCTCCGTGCCGAAGGCCTTGCGCTCGTGCGTATAGGTCGTTGTCCATGCCAGTGCCGCGTCGATCCCGGCCACCGCCGAAATGGCGATCTGCATGCGCTCCCAGGGCAGCTCCTGCATGAGATAGACGAAGCCGGTGTTCTCCTGGCCGAGCAGGTTTTCCGCCGGCACTTTCACGTTGTCGAAGAACAGCTCGGCCGTGTCCTGCGCCTTCAGGCCGATCTTCTTCAGGCGCTTGCCCTTGGCAAAGCCGGGCATGGAGGTGTCCACCACGAACAGGCTGGTGCCCTTGGCGCCCCTCGAGGGATCGGTCTTGGCGACGACGATGACGAGGTCGGAGTGCCAGCCGTTGGTGATGAAGGTCTTCGATCCGTTGAGGACATAGTGGTTGCCGTCGCGCACCGCCGTGGTGCGGATGCCCTGCAGGTCGGAGCCGGCCGAGGGCTCGGTCATGGCGATGGCGCCGATCATCTCGCCGCTGGCCATCTTCGGCAGGTAGCGCTGCTTCAGTTCCTCGCTGCCGTAGTGAAGCAGGTAGGGGGCGACGATCTCCGAATGCAGGCCGAAGCCCAGGCCCGAGTCGCCGATGCGCGCCTGCTCCTCGATCAGCACCATGCTGTAGAGCCGGTCGGCGCCGGCGCCGCCGTACTGCTCGGGCATGGAGGGACAGAGGAAGCCGGCATCGCCCGCCTTGCGCCACACCTCGCGGTCGACGTAGCCCTGTTCCTCCCAGCGCTCGCGCTGCGGCTGCACCTCGGTTTCCATGAAGCGCCGCGCGGCGTCGCGGAACAGCGTGTGTTCTTCCTTGAAAAGCGTGCGTTCGAACATGTCCTGTGTTCCCCGGGTTGTCGGCAATCGGTTGCGATGAGTTGCGAAGGGTAGTAAAGTAAGAAAACGCTGTCAAGCAAGCAATTGCTTTGTAACCACGACATACCGCCGGAAGCGGCCGTCCGGGCGCTTCGGCGCACGCTTTTTGGAGGCAACGCCATGGACGCCAAGCATCCCCCGCTGATTGCCACGCATGAAGTCCTCAACCAGGCCCATGCGCTGGAGAACTACAACGCCTACAACCGCAACCTGGCCCTGCAGGAAGCCGTGGCGCGCGAGCACGCCGGCTGGGCGCATGAATGGCTGGCCGAGCGCGGCGCCGAGGTCGGCAGCGCCGAGTGGATCGAGCACGGCCGGCTGGCCAACAAGTTTCCCCCGACGCCCAAGCTGTTCGACACCTACGGCAATCGCTGCGACGAAGTCGAGTTCCACCCCTCCTGGCACGAGTGCCTGGGCTGGCTGAAGCGCCATGGCTGCGATACCGGGCCGTGGGCCGATCCCAGGCCGGGCGCCCATGTCGCCCGCGCCGCCGCCTACATCATGTTCGCCGAGATCGAGGACGGCTCGCTCTGTCCCACCACCATGACCTACGGCGCGGTGCCCGTCATCCGGCACATGCCGGAAGTCGCCCGCGACTGGCTGCCGAAAATGCTCTCGCGCGAGTACGACCGCCGCTTCATCCCGGCGCAGCAGAAGCGCGGCGTGCTCATCGGCATGGGCCTGACCGAGAAGCAGGGCGGCTCCGACGTGCGCGCGAATACCACGAGAGCCGAGCGAGTCGGCTCAGCGACGCACGCCGAGGATGCTGGAAATGGCGAATGGCGCATCGTCGGCCACAAGTGGTTCCTCTCCGCGCCGATGTGCGATGCCTTCCTCGTCACGGCCCAGACGGTCAAGGGCCTGTCCTGCTTCTTCGTGCCGCGCTGGACGCCGGAAGGGCATCTGAACGAGATCCGCATCCAGCGCTTCAAGGACAAGATGGGCGACCGCTCCAACGCCGGCACGGAAGCCGAGTTCTGGGGCTCGCGCGGCTGGCTGGTCGGCGAGGAGGGACGCGGCATTCCCACCGTGCTGGAGATGGGCGTATACACCCGGCTCGACTGCGCCATCGGCAGTTCGGGCATCATGCGCGCGGCGCTGTCGCAGGCCCTGCACCACACCGGCCTGCGCGCCGCCTTCGGCAAGCTGCTGCGCAAGCAGCCGCTGATGATGAACGTGCTGGCCGACATGGCGCTGGAATCCGAGGCGGCGACGGCGCTCTCGATGCGCCTGGCGCGGGCCTTCGACGCGCAGGAGGACGAGGGCGAGACGCTGCTGCGCCGCATCCTCACGCCGGCGGCCAAGTTCTGGGTGTGCAAGCGCTGCCCCACCCTCGTCGCCGAAGCCATGGAAGTGCATGGCGGCAACGGCTATGTCGAGGAAGGGCCGATGCCGCGCCTGTTCCGCCAGAGCCCGCTCAATTCCATCTGGGAAGGCTCCGGCAACGTCATGTGCCTGGACGTGCTGCGCGCCATGGGCCGCCATCCGAGGAGCGTCGAGGTGCTCACGGCGGAAATCGAACCGGCGCTGGGGCGGAATGCCGCCTTCGACCTTTTCATTGCACGCCTGCAAAAGGACATTCAGGATCAGGACGGCATCGAAACCCGCGCCCGCCGCGTCACGCAGGACATCGCGCTGGCCATGCAGGCCGCGCTGCTTGTCCGCTTCGCGCCGTCGTACGTGTCCGAGGCCTTCTGCGCCACGCGGCTCTCCGGCGACTGGGGCCACGCTTTCGGCACGCTGCCGAAGAACACCGACTTCGAGGCCATCCTGCAGCGCGCATGGCCACTGTAAAGCAGAGATGAAAACCGTCCGCATCGGCGCCGGCCTCGGCTTCTATGGGGACTCATGGCGCCCGGTTGCCGCGTCGATCGAGCGCGGCGGCGTGCGGTACATCGGCTCGGACCACCTCGCCGAGCTGACGCTGGCCATCCTGCAGAAGGACCGCATGAAGGACCCGGCCGCGGGCTACACGCGCGACCTGGTGCCGATGCTCGCCAGCCTGTGGCCGCTGGCGCAAAAGCATGGTGTGCGCTTCGTGCTCAATGCCGGCGGGCTCAACCCGGAGGGCGCGCGCGATGCGCTTGCCGCCGAGTTCGCCAGGCGCGGCTGGAAGGCGAGGATCGCCACGGTCACGGGCGACTCGGTCATGGAGCGCATCGACGCGCTGCGCGCCGCGGGCGAGCCGCTGGCGCACATGGACACCGGCGCGCCAATCGACGGCGTGCGCGAGAAGCTGCTTTTCGCCAGTGCCTATCTCGGTGCGAAGCCCCTCGTGGAGGCGCTGGCAACCGGCGCGGACATCGTGCTGAGCGGCCGCGTCGCCGATGCCGCGCTGTTCCTCGCGCCGCTCATCCACGAATTCGGCTGGAGCCTGGGTGGCAACGACAGCGACTACAGCCGGCTGGCGCAGGGCCTCACCGTGGGCCACCTGCTGGAATGCTCCGGCCAGGGCAGCGGCGGCAACTTCAATTCCTATCTCGCCAACGGCTGGGAGTCCGTGCCCGACCTGGCGCACATCGGCTATCCCATCGCGGAAGTGCGCGAGGACGGCACGGCGGTCATCACCAAGGCACCGGGCACGGGCGGCCGCGTGGACTTCGACACCGTGCGCCAGCAGTTGCTCTACGAGGTGCACAACCCCCATGCCTATTTTTCGCCCGACGTCGTGCTCGACATGGGCACATTGTCCCTGAAGGATCTCGGCGGCGATCGCGTCGAGGTGAGCGGCGCCACGGGGCGGCCGCGGCCTTCGATGCTGAAAATCGTCGCCGGCTACCAGGACGGCTGGGCCGGCACGGCGCAGATCGGCTATTCCTGGCCGGGTGCCATGAAGAAGGCGCGCGCATCGGCCGCCATCATCGAGGCGCAGCTGCGCGAGTCGGGCCTGCGCTACGACGAGATCCATACCGAATTCCTCGGCTACAATTCGCTGCTCGGTCCGCTGGCCGACGACGCACGTCTCGACGAGATCAACGAGGTGTATCTGCGCATGGTGGTGCGCAGCCAGGACAGGCGGCTGGCAGAAGCCTTTCCGCGCCAGTTTCCCTGGCTGGCGCTGTCCGGCCCGCCCACCGCGAGCGGCTTCTCCGGCATCGAGCCGGCGCGACAGCTGCTCGGCCTCTGGCCGACGCTGGTGCGGCGCGAACTGGTCGAGCCGCAGGTGAAGATTTCCGTCACGGAGACGCTGGCATGAGCCCTCCGTCGGGCCGCCCCAAGGAGGGCTCATTCCCGCTTGGCGGGACGGCGCGTAGCGCCAGGGTGCCCAAATGAGCCGCGTGCGCCTGGTCGACATCGCCCACGCCCGCAGCGGCGACAAGGGCGACCGCTGCGACATCGGCCTGTTCGCGCGCGATGCCGCAACCTATGCGCTGCTGAAGCGCGAAGTGACGGGCGAGCGCATCGCGCGGCATTTCGCTGGCGTGGCGACCGGACCGGTCGAGCTGTACCCGCTCGACAACCTGCTGGCGCTGAAAATCGTGCTCAACGCCGCGCTGCAGGGTGGCGCCGCGCGCTCGCTGCGCAGCGACAATCTGGGGAAATGCATGGCTGCCGCGCTATTGCGCATGGAAATCGACTTGCCATGACTGTCCGCATCGAAAAGCACAATCGCATCACCACCGTCATCCTCGACCGGCCGGAAAAGCGCAATGCCGTGGATCGCGCCACTGCGACGGCGCTGGCGGAGGCCTTCCGCGCCTTCGATGCCGATGCCGACGCCGATGTCGCGGTGCTGTGGGGCGCCGGTGGGCATTTCTGCGCCGGCGCCGACCTGCACGGCTTCGCCGGCGAGGCCACGCGCAACAGCTTGAGCCCGGAAGGCGACGGGCCGATGGGGCCGTCGCGCATGCTGCTGTCGAAGCCGGTCATCGCGGCGGTATCGGGCTATTGCGTGGCCGGCGGCCTGGAACTGGCCTGCTGGTGCGATCTGCGCGTGGCGGAGAAGAGCGCGGTGTTCGGCGTGTTCTGCCGCCGCTTCGGCGTGCCGCTTATCGACGGCGGCACGGTGCGGCTGCCGCGGCTGATCGGCCAGTCGCGTGCGCTCGACATGATTCTCACCGGGCGGCCGGTCAGCGCCGACGAGGCGCTCGGCATGGGCCTGGCCAACCGGATGGTGGAGGACGGCACGGCGCGCCAGGCGGCGGAAGCGCTGGCGGCCGAGCTGTCGCGCTTTCCGCAGACCTGCCTGCGGCAGGATCGCCTGTCGAGCCACGAGCAGTGGGGTATGGCATTGCCGCAGGCGCTGGCGAACGAATTCAGTCACGGACTTGAAACAGTCGATGGCGGCGAATGGCTGGAAGGCGCCGCCCGCTTCGGAAAAGGACAGGGGAAAAATGGCTCGTTCTCGTGAAGGTACGAAACCGGCGCCGCGCAAGGCCAAGGCGGCCGTGCCCGACGAAGGCAACCGCCGTTCGGAACTGATACGCAAGGCGGGCCGGCTGTTCCTCGAGAAGGGCTACGACGCGACGACCATCCGCGATATCGCCGACGCGGTCGGCATGCGCTCGGGCAGCCCGTTCTACCATTTCAAGAGCAAGCAGGACATGCTCAAGGCGGTGATGATCGAAGGCCTGCAGTCCGCGCTCGCTTCCCAGGAGGAAGCCATGGCCGGGTTGCGCGAGCCGGAGGAAAAGTTCCGCGCCCTGGTGCGCAGCCACCTGCGCATCATCCTCGAGGACCATGCCGAGTTCCCGGTGCTGCTCTACGAATGGCGCGCCTTGTCGGGCGAATCCCGCGCCGAAGTGATTGCCGTCAAGGACCGCTATGAGGCCGTCTGGCAATCCACGCTGAAGGAATTGAAGAAGGCCGGACTGGTGAACGACGACAGCAAGGTGGTGCGCCTGCTTCTCTTCGGTGCGCTGAACTGGACGGTGCAGTGGTATCGTCCCGGCGGAGGCCTCACACTGGACCAGATCGCCGACCACATGATCGACTTCGTCCTCTGTCCCGATACGCCTAAAAAACGCTGATGCTTTTTGCCCTCTCGCTCCTGCTGCCGCTGCTGGCCTTTTTCTTCTGGCTGTTCTGGCGGCTTTCGCCGGCACGGCCCGATCCGCGGCCGGTGCGCTGGTTCAATCTGGCAGGGATACTGGCTGCGCTGGCGGTCGGCGCCATCGCAGCCTGGCAGGTGCGGGCGGCCATGGCCGCTTCCAGCGACCACAACTGGTGGCCGGTGGTGGCGGCGTTCTACATGCTGGCGGTGATTCCGCTCTGCCTTGCTTTTGCCGGTACCATTCGCCACTTCATCTTCCGCAGCAGCGCACCGGCCAAACCGCCGGAGCCGCCGCGTGATCTTTCGCAGACGCGGTTTTGAAAATCCTTAGCCACAGAGAACACAGAGGCACAGAGAAGTGCAAGAAATCCTTGTGATTTTCTCTGTGTTCTCTGCGCCCTCTGTGGTTCAGTTTTTTCCTGGGCCTTAAGCAACCGCCGGGCTGAGCGGCAGCGCGCACGCAGCGCGGTATTCGGTCGCCAGCCGTGCCACCAGCTCGGCGGTTGTCGGGATGTCGTGGATGGTCGCCACGCCGTGGCCGGCGCTCCAGGTGTCGCGCCAGGCTTTGGCGCCGGAGCCGAAGTCTTCTTTTGCGCCGGCGCTGCCGAGCGTCCCCTTCCGGTAGCCGGCCTTTTCCAGGCTCGGCCACAGAAAATTGGCATGGGTGCCGGTAATGGCGTCGGTGTAGACGATGTCCTTCGCCGTGGCATCGCAGATCATCCGTTTGTACTCGGGCGTGGCCATGGATTCCTGCGTGGCGATGAAGCGCGTGCCCATGTAGGCGAAGTCGGCGCCCATGATCTCGGCGGCGCGCACCGACCAGCCATCCGAAATCGCCCCGCCGAGGACCAGCGCGCCATCCCAGAACTCGCGAATCTCGCGCACCAGCGAGAAGGCGCTCTGCGTGCCGGCGTGCCCGCCGGCGCCGCCGGCGACGCAGATGATGCCGTCAACGCCGGCCGCGATCGCCTTCTTTGCGTGGTAGGCATGGATAACATCACTGAACACCACGCCGCCGTAGGCATGCACCGCCTTCACCACCTCGCCGGGGTGGCCCAGGCTGGTGATGACGAAGGGCACCTTGTGCTTCACGACCAGGGTGAAATCTTCCTCCAGCCGCTTGTTCGAGTGGTGCAGGATGAGGTTCACGCCGTAGGGCGCGATCGGCGCCGATGGGTCGGCCGCCATCGCCGCGCCCAGCTCGGCGTTGATCTGCGTCAGCCATTCGTCGAGCACCTCGATGGGCCGCGCATTCAGCGAGGGAAAAGTGCCGGCCACGCCGGCCTTGCAGGCGGCGATGACCAGATGCGGACCGGAGACGAGGAACATCGGCGCGGCGATGACGGGCATCGTCATGCGACCACGGAAAATCTGCGGGACGGGCATGGTGCGCTCCTGCGGAAGGACGCGGCGAGCTTACCACGCGGTCTAGCCGCGTTTCAGGACGATGTGCGCATCCTGTCCTTCATCCTGGTGATCGCCGCTGCCGTGCAATTCACCGAAATGGTGATCAAGAAATCGAGCCCCGGCCTCTACCAGAGCCTGGGCATCTACCTGCCGCTCATCACTACCAACTGTGCCGTGCTGGGCGTGGCCCTGCTCAACGTGCAGCAGAACTATGGCTTCTTCAAGAGCACGCTGTACGGCTTCGGCTCAGCCCTGGGCTTCACCCTCGTGCTGCTCATCTTCGCCGGCCTGCGCGAGCGGCTCGCGCAGGCCCGTGTGCCGGCGGCCTTCGCCGGTGCGCCCTCCGCCTTCATCACCATCAGCCTGCTGAGCCTGGCCTTTCGAGGGCAACCCGATGGTGGCCGAACTGGAGGCCATGATGCCCGGCTCCAACTGCGGCCAGTGCGGCTTCCCCGGTTGCAGCGGGGCGGCCACGGCCATCGCCGAGGGCCGCAGCTCGCCCGCCTGCTGCCCGCCGGGCGGCAAGGCGCTCGCTGCCGCCATCGCCGCCAAGCTGGGCGTCGAGCTGGATCTCTCCACCGTCGTGGACGAGGGGCCCAAGATCGCCGCGGTGGCGGAGGAACTGTGCATCGGCTGTACCCGCTGCATCAAGGCCTGCCCCACGGACGCCGTGCTGGGCTGGGGTGTGCACCCGGACGACCACAAGCGTCCGGCGGCCGACGCGCCCCTGCGCGTCATGCCCATGCCGCAAAGGCTGTACGTGCCCCTGGTACAGCACATCGGCGCGCCGGCGCGGCCGGTGGTGCTGGTGGGTGACAAGGTGCTGAAGGGCCAGCTCATCGCGGAGCCTCAGGGCGCGCTCTCCGCCGCCATCCATGCGCCCACCTCGGGCACGGTGACGGCCATCGGCGAGATCGTCGCGCCCCATCCCTCGGGCCTCGCCGTGCAGGCCATCACGATCGAAGCGGACGGCGAGGAGCGCTGGACGGAACTGGAAGTCTGCGCCGACCCCTTCCGGCTCGGCCCGGCGGAAATCGGGCGGCGCGTGGCACACGCCGGCATCGTCGGCTTGGGCGGCGCCGCCTTCCCCTCGGCAGTGAAGCTGAGCGCGAAGGTGGGCACCCTGATCATCAACGGCGGCGAGTGCGAGCCCTACCTTTCCTGCGACGACCGGCTGATGCGCGAGCGGGCGGCGCAGATCGTGGATGGCATTGCCATTGTCGCCCACGCCACCGGCGCCGGGGCCGTGCTGGTGGGCATCGAGGACAACAAGCCGGAAGCCATCGCCGCCATGCGCGCAGCGGCGACCACCGTGCCGGGCGTCGAAGTGCGGAGCGTGCCGGCGCGCTATCCCATGGGTTCGGAGAAGCAGCTCGTCCTCACCCTCACCGGCCTTGAGGTGCCGGCCGGCGGGCGCCCGGGC